>NZ_JALKFY010000001.1:75871-220099 GCF_023242985.1 Frankia sp. Mgl5
CCCTCTGCGCGGGGGGGTGGGGCCCCAGGGCGGGGGCGGCGGGGGGCTCGCTCTACGGCGCGCTCACGGACCGGGGGGGGCCCCCGGGGGCCGCCCTCGCCGCCGCCGGGGCCGTTGCCGCCGCGTGCGTGAGCCTCCTGCTGGGCCAGACCGCGCCCGAAGCACCGTCCGCGCCGGACTCCGAGCCACGAGCCGGGGCCCTCGCCCCGGGTGGCCTTGCTCCGGGTGGCCCTGTCTCGGGCAGCCCTGCCTCGCGTGGCGTTCTCGCTCCAGGAGGCGCCCTGGCCGGGGTGCTGCTCGGCGCGCTGCTCCCGATCGCGCTGGCGGCGCCCATGGTGTACCTCGTCGGCAGGCAGCTTCCCGGATGAGCCCCGGTGGCCGGCGCGGCCTGCGCATCTTCCTGATCACAATGGTCGTGGCTCTGATCGTCGTCGGGGTGCTGGACCGGGTCGCCGCACGCGTGGTCGCCGACCAGATCGCGACCAGGGCCCAGAACGCCGAGAACCTGGCGCAACGGCCAGATGTGTCCCTCGGTGGCTTCCCCTTCCTCACCCAGGTCGTCGCCGGCCGGTATCGCGACGTCCAGCTCGAGGTCCGCGGCTACGAGCAGGACGGCGCACGGATCGATCGCGTCCACGCCGACCTGACAGGGGTGCGGCTCCCGCTCTCCGACGTCCTGCGCGGCGCGGTCGAGCGGGTGCCCGTCGACCGGGTCGACGCCGAGGTCGACCTGACCTTCAACGACCTGAACGCATACCTGGCCAGTCAGAACTCGCAGCTGAAGATCAGCCCGGCCGGGCAGGGGATCCAGATCGGCGGAACGGTCGATCTCCTCGGCACGGCCTACCCCGTCTCCGGTACGACCGATATCGGCGTCGCGCCGGACGCTGTCACCTTCACCCCGCGCGACCTGGCCCCCGACCTGGCGGCGATGATCCCGTCGGGCCTGCTCGACACCGTCCGCTCACTGCTCACGGTGCGGGTGCCGGTGACCGGGCTGCCGTTCAACATGAAGCTGCGGTCCGCGACAGTGGGCGCCGACCGGCTGACGTTCGCCGCTGGTGGGGAGAACGTGCTGCTCGACGCCACCGTCGCCCCGGCGGTCGCCCCCGCGGGCACATCCGGCCTCTGACCCGCGGCCCGGCGCGCACGCGCGCCTCGCGCCTCGCGCGGAGGTGGGAAGGTTTCGCCGTCCTGAGGCGCTGCACCCGCCATGACCGGCGTGTGGGTCCTGCTGGCGGCACTTGTAGCGGCGACCGGGGTCGGCCTGCTGACCAGGGCGCGGGACGGCCGGTTCCGGGTGTCCCGGGTGCGCGGTGGTCCCCGGGGCGCCGCCGCGCGCCGCGGTGACCAGCACGGAGGTGGTGAACGTGAGGGCCGTGGGGACGCGGGTCCGGCGGCGGTGACCGGTGTCGGTGCGGTGCCGGGCCCTGATCCGGGCGATCACCGCCCCGAGGCGCCTGGCGAGACGGCGCCTGGCGAGACGGCGCGGGGTGGGCGGGGTGGTCTGACGGCGGAGCTTGCGGCGCTGGGGCACGTGCCCGGCGAGGTCGCGACCCTGCTGCAGTTCTCGACGGCGTTCTGCGCCCCCTGCCGGGTGGCCCGGCGGGTGCTCGCCGACGTCGCCGCGATCGTGCCGGGGGTGCGCCATGTCGAGGTGGACGCCGAGTCGCACCTGGAGCTGGTGCGCAGGCTGGGTGTGCGCCGGACGCCGACGGTGCTCGTCCTCGACGCCGAGGGTGTCGAGGCGCGCAGGGCGAGCGGTGCGCCGCCGAGCCGGGACGCCGTCCTGGCGACCCTCGCGTCGCTCGTCGAGCCGGCGCCCGGAGACCATCGGAAGGGTACTGATGGTGATTCGGTGGGTCTGTCGGGTAACGCTTAACACAGACGTGACGTTCGCTGCTACCGTGACACGAACCATGTGCAGCACTGAGCTGGTCAAGCGCCGCGCGGTCGACCTGTGCCGCGTGAGCAGCTGCTTGTGTCGCATCTTCTGACAGCGCGTTGACGTACGTCCGCGCCCGTGCCGGCCGGGTGTGGCAGCCCCGCCCGGCTGCCCGAGCTCGTTTGCAGGTCAGGAGAACAGCACCATGGTGGATCCACGTGGGCCGCGGTTCGCCGCGGCCGTGACCACTGTTGTACTCGCCGTAACGATCGTTACCGGCAATCCGTGGCTCCTGCTCGCGCAGACCGTGGTCTTCCTGGTCGGCGCCGTGGCCGGGATCCGAAACGCCCCCTACGGGCTGGTGTTCCGTTACCTCGTCCGGCCGCGGCTCGGCCCGCCCGCCGACCTGGAGGACGAGACGCCCCCGCGGTTCGCCCAGGCCGTGGGCGCCGTGTTCGGCGTGGTGGGAACCGTCGGCCTGCTCGCCGGGCCTGCCGCGCTGGGCTACTCGGCGGCGGCCCTCGCCTTCGCCGCGGCCTTCCTGAACGCGGCGTTCGGATTCTGCCTCGGATGCCAGATCTATCTCGTCCTACGTTCCGCAACCGTGAAGGGAGCACGCACATGAGCCGTGAGAACGCGCTGGTCGACGCGACCTGGGTGGAAGCCCACAGCGGCGACCCCAAGGTCGTCCTCGTCGAGGTCGACGAGGACGTGTCGGCCTACGACAAGGGTCACATCCCCGGCGCAGTGCGGCTTGACTGGAAGTCCGAACTGCAGGACCCGGTGATCCGTGACTTCGTGAACAAGGAGCAGTTCGAGAAGCTCCTGTCGGAGAAGGGCATCGCCGACGACGACACCGTGGTGCTCTACGGCGGCAACAACAACTGGTTCGCCGCCTACGCCTACTGGTACTTCGTCCTCTACGGCCACGCCGAGGTCCGCCTGCTCGACGGCGGCCGCAAGAAGTGGGAGCTGGACGGCCGCGAGCTGACCATCGAGGTCACCCCGCGCGCGGCGACCAAGTACTCCGCCTCGGAGGCGCGTACCGACATCCGCGCGTTCCGCGACGAGGTCATCACCGCCATCGGTGACAAGAACCTGGTGGACGTCCGCTCGCCCGACGAGTTCAGCGGCCGCCTGCTCGCCCCGGCGCACCTGCCGCAGGAGCAGTCGCAGCGGGCCGGCCACGTGCCGACCGCGAAGAACATCCCGTGGGCGAGGACCGCCAACGAGGACGGCACCTTCAAGTCGAACGCCGACCTGGAGAAGCTGTACTCCGAGGCCGGTGTCGACCTGTCGAAGGACACCATCGCCTACTGCCGGATCGGGGAGCGCTCCGCGCACACCTGGTTCGCCCTGCACGAGCTGCTGGGCCTGGCGAACGTCAAGAACTACGACGGCTCGTGGACCGAGTACGGCTCCCTGGTGGGCGTGCCGATCGAGAAGGGTGCCTGATCATGTGTGGCGCTACCAGTGGTGGACCCTCGGTGGAAGGAATCGACGTGGCCAAGGAGACCGTGATCCAGGGCGTCGTGGTGAAGGACGGGTCGCCGGTCTCGACCGGCTACGCCCGGCTGCTCGACTCCGGCGGCGACTTCACCGCGGAGGTGCCGCTCTCGGCGACCGGCCAGTTCCGTTTCTTCGCCCGCCCGGGCGAGTGGACGGTCCGCGCGCTCGTCCCCGGCGGGAGCGGTGAGCGCAAGGTCGTCGCCCGGCAGGGCGAGCCGGTCGACACCCAGGTCGACGTCGCGGCCTGACCTCGTCTGACACTTCTGGGCATCCGGCTGGCAGCTGGGTGCCCGGTGGCGGCCGGGTTCCGAGGAATCGCCTCCCCGGGACCCGGCTGTTACGCGTGGGGCGCCATCCCGGGTGGGACGAGTGCGGCCCGGAGTGGTGGTCAGCTTGTGGCCTGGCGCGGGGCGGGAAACCTGTCGGCGGGCTCGGCGCCGTCCACGACGCCGAACGGGATGCTGGTGGGGACCGCGAAGACCATCGGGCCCACGGTGAAGTGACGCAGGTCGTTGTCGACGGCGAAGGTCGCCGCGGCGCTGCGGTCGGGGAACGGCGCGACCACGCGACGGACCGTGTGCCGGCCCGCTCCCTCGAACTGCACCACGGCGAAGAGCATCTCGGACTCCGGCATCATGCGATCATGAAAGCGCATCCCGGCGTTCCGGTGAACGCGCCGCGTCGTGTGCTGTCAGTGGTCTGCCGTGCGCGTGCAGAAGTAGCGCGCATTCTCGGTGCACACGCACCGCTCATGTGCAGGTGCGTATAACGCGAACGTCGGCCACACGCGGACGTCGGCGGAGCGGACGTCAGTAGACGAGCGCCTGGACGTCGTCGGCGAGCGCCTCGCTCACGAAGACGGCCGCCCCGGCGATGCGGACCCCGGGAATGACGTCGTCCGGGCCGATCGACCGGCGGGCGGCGCACTGCGTGCACAGGGTCACCCGGCCGGCGGCGAGAATCGCGTCGAGAAGATCGTTCAACGGCGCGGCCTCCGGCAGCGAGAACTCCGCGGCACGCCCCGGGAGCGCGAACCAGGCCGATTCGCCGGTGAGCCACAGGGAGACATCCACGCCGGACGCGACGGCCACCGAGGCTACGGTGAAAGCCTGGGAACAGCGTTCCGGGGCGTCGGCGCCGGCGGTCACCTTGACGAGCAGCGAACGGGTCACCCGTCCAGTGTGCCGTGCCGGGCCGCCGCGGACCGGCGGCTGGTAGCTGGTGGCTGGTGGCGGACACGCACCGGCCAGGTGCGGTACGGGGCAGGCGTTACGGAACGCGTCGGGGCACGGCCTAGGCTGTGGTCCGTGCTGCACTACTTCATGAGCGGCCTGCTGGTGGCCATGGCGATGCTGATCGCCTGGTTCTCCGGCTACGCCGTCTACAAGCTGTACGGAGGCCAGCGCTGAGCGGCCGGGCGAGAGGTGGCAGGGCGATGGGGGCGGACGCGACCGGCGACACGGCGGCACGCGGCGACAGAGTGGCACGCGGCGACACCGCGAGCGGCGGAGCCACCGGCGGCACGGCCGGGAACACCGCGACGGTTGACCTGCACCCGAGCCTGCTGCCGCTGGCGTTCCTCGTCGGGACCTGGCGCGGCGAAGGCGTCGGCGGCTACGAGGGCATGGAGTCGTTCCACTACGGCCAGGAGATCACCTTCGCGGCGGACGGGCGCCCCGCGCTCGGCTACGTCTCGCACACCTGGTGGGCCGACGAGCCGCGGGACGGCCGCGAGCCCGGCAGCCCGCTGGCCACCGAGACCGGCTTCTGGCGGGTCCAGCCACCGGCCATCGAGCCCGGCCCCGACGGGAAGGTGAACGGGAGCCCGGTCGTCGAGGTGATGCTCGCCCACCCCTTCGGCATCGCCGAGATCTACGTCGGGACGGTCACCGGAACCAGGATCGATCTCGACTCGAACGTCCTGATCAGGACGGCCACCGCCCGGGAGGTCACCCGGTCGGTCCGGCTGTACGGCCTGGTCGAGGGCGGCGACCTGGCGTACGCGATCGACATGGAGGCCGGCGGCAAGCCGCTGCAGTCCCACCTCTCCGCCCGCCTGCACCGCTCACCGTCCTGATCCGGCACCGGCCGGGTTGCCGGCCGGTCGGGGCTGTCGGCCGGCGGCTGGGGCGTCAGGTGGGGCGGGGGGCGGTGCCGGCGTCGGCGGCCAGCCTGGCGCGCCAGGCGCGTTCGCGCTCGATGGCGCCGGCGAAGCCGAGCGCGATGGCCGGGTCGAAGTTGTCGTCGGCGTAGGAGCCGACGCAGCCGAGGAGGCGGTCGACCTCCTCGGCGGTGACCGCGGTCAGCGAGACCTGGCCGGTCAGGAAGATGTCGCCGACGCGGTCGATCGAGAAGTGCACGCCGTAGGTGCGGGCGTTCCGGCTGAGCAGGAAGCCGTAGGTACCGGCGGCGTTCTCGGCGGGCGCGCGCATGAAGAACGCCTCGACGAGCAGCGTGTGGTCCTGGACCACGAGCCAGGTCATGGTGCGCAGCTTGTGCTCGCCTTCGAGCGTGACCAGGAAGGCGCCGGTGTCGGGGTGCTCGTAGGCCACACCGAGGTCGTCCAGGGCGGTACTGATCAGCTTGTCGAGCCGTTCGCGTTCCGCGCCGTCGATGGGTGCCGTCATGCGCAGGGACCTCCCCGTTCGTGGTGCCGGTCAAGCCGGGCGGGCGCGGTGACGCCGAGCCCGGCCGAACCCGCCGTCGGCGACGCTAGCCGACTCGGCGACGGAGGGTACGCCCGAGTGGCCGGTCCGCCGAGCGGGTCGGCGGTGACCGGCTCGCCGGGGCGGGTCAGACGGCGACGGCCGCTGGTGAGATCGCCGCCTGGTAGCTCGCGAGGACGCCTTTCGCGGTCGCCGTCCAGCCGAAGCTCGCGGCGCGCAGGCGGGCGCCTGTCGACAGGTGCCGGCGCCAGCGTTCCTCGGTGAGGATGCGTTCCAGGGCGTCGGCGTAGTCGGCGGGCTCCCAGCCGTGGACGAGGACTCCGGACGTCCCGTGGGCGACGGCGGTGCGCAGGCCGCCGACGGAGGCGGCCACCACGGGGGTGCCGCAGGCCTGGGCCTCGACCGCGACCAGGCCGAAGCTCTCGCTGTGGCTGGGGACGACGACCGCTGTCGCCGCGCGGTACCAGTGGGCGAGCTGCTCCTGGGGTACCGGCGGCTGGAAACGGACGATGTCGGTGATGCCGAGTTCGGCGGCGAGCTTGACCAGAGAGTCCGGGCGTTCGAGCCCGGAGCCGCTCGGGCCGCCGACGACGACGACCGCCAGCTGTCCGCGGCGGTCGGGGTCGCGGTGGATGAGTTCGGCCGCGGCGGCGAGCAGGACGTCCGGTGCCTTGAGCGGCTGGATGCGCCCGACGAAGAGGAGGAGCTGGGTGTCGGGGTCGAGGCCGACCCGCTCGCGGGCGGCCCGGGGGTCGCCGGGGCGGAAGACGTCGAGGTCGACGCCGGGGGCGACCACGTCCACCTTGCCCGGCGCCGCGCCGTAGAGCTGGGTGAGGTGGCGGCGCTCGGTGTCGGTCGACGCGATGAGCCGCGTCGCCGCCTTGATGATCTCCTGCTCGCCCTGGACGCGCGGTTCCGGCTCGGGGCGGTCGCCGTCGGCGAGGGAGGCGTTCTTGACCCGCGCCAGGGTGTGGGCCGTGTGCACCAGAGGCACGCCCCACCGGCGGGCGGCCGACAGCCCGACCTGCCCGGACAGCCAGTAGTGCGAGTGGACGACGTCGAACCAGCCCGCCGCGTGGCCGGCCTCGGTGCGCAGGACGTCCGCCGTGAAGGCGCACAGCCAGGCGGGCAGCTCCTCGCGGCCGATGTCCTCGAACGGGCCGGCGGGCACATGCCGGACGATGACCCCGGGGGCGATCTCCAGGGCGGGTGGGAGCCGGCTGCTCACGGCCCGGGTGAAGACCTCCACCTCGGTGCCGAGCACGGCCAGCTGCCGGGCGAGCTCGATGACGTAGACGTTCATCCCGCCCGCGTCGCCGGTGCCGGGCTGCTCCAGGGGCGACGTGTGCATCGACAGCATCGCGACCCGCGAGGCTGGCTTCGGCCGGGCTGGTTCGGGATGTTCCGGCGGCGCGCCTCCGACCAGATGCACCAACCACCTCCACAGGCAGATCTACCCGACGACCGGCGCCAAAGCGGTTCAACACCGGGCGGTGGCCGTCCTATGCCCGCCCGGCACACTCGGTACGAGCTTGTATGTGCCCGGACCAGGTCGTCGCCATCCGACCGACGCTGCACCACAGCGACGCTGTGCCAGTGCGACGCTGCACCACAGCGACGCTGTGCCAGTGCGACCCGGCATGACGGCGACCGTGTACAACAGCGTGCTTCGTGGTCGAGTTCTCCGATGGGGGGTGTGAGGGGTGTGACAGTCGCGCGGCGGCCGCCGAGGCTGGCGGCGGGGCGGGCGCGGGCGCTCGGACTGCCCACCCGGGGCACGACGGCGCCGAACCGGCTGCGCCGCGTCGACCGGTGGCTGACCTCGGCGGCCTGGTCGGCGTTGCGCGCCGCCGAGGACCCGCTCGTGGTCGACCTCGGGTTCGGGTCGTCGCCGGTCACCACCGTCGAGATGTACGACCGGCTGCGGCCGGTGCGGCCCCACCTGCGGGTGGTCGGGCTCGAGCTGGACCAGGAGCGGGTGGTCGCGGCGGCGTCGGCGGCCCGTCCGCCGGGGCTGGCGTTCGCGCGCGGCGGCTTCGAGCTCGCGGGCCTGCGTCCGGTGGTGGTGCGGGCGATGAACGTGCTGCGCCAGTACGACGAGGAGGCGGTCGGCGCGGCGTGGGCGGCGATGGCCGGTCGGCTGCAGGCCGGCGGGCTGCTGGTCGAGGGGACCTGCGACGAGGTCGGCCGGCGGGCGTGCTGGTTCGCGGTCCCGCCCGGCGGGGTTCCCCGGACGCTGACCCTGTCGGCGCACCTGCCGAGCCTGGCCCGCCCGTCCGATCTGGCACCTCGGCTGCCGAAGGCGCTGATCGCGCGCAACGTGCCCGGTGAGGACGTCCACGACCTGCTCGCGGCGTTCGACCTGGCCTGGGAGCGGGCGGCTCCGCGTGGTCCGTTCGGGCCACGTCAGCGCTGGATCGGCGCCGTCGAGCTGCTGCGGCGGGACGGCTGGTCGGTGCTGGACGGCCCGCGCCGGTGGCGCCTCGGCGAGCTCACCGTCGCCTGGCCACCCCGCCCGCCGCGGACGTCCTGAGGCGTTTCAGCCGGTCGTGGCGTTCTCGAGGGCTTCGGTGAAGATCCGCAGCATGGCCTGGTCGAACAGGACGAAACGGGCCTCGGTGACCGAGCTGGGGGTGGTGAGCACGGTGGTCACGGCGATGTCGGCGGCGTCGCGGGCCGGCCAGCCGTAGGCCCCCGCGCTCACCGCGGGCAGAGCGAGGGTCCGGGCCCCGATCTCGTCCGCGACGGCCAGGGAGCGTGCGTAGCACGACCGGAGCAGGTGGGACCGGTCCTCGTGGGGGGTGTGGACCGGCCCGACGGTGTGGATGACGTGCTTCGCGGCGAGCCGGCCGGCGGTGGTCGCGACGGCCTCGCCGACGGGTAGCCCGCCGGGCAGGGCGCCGGCCCGAAGACGGCGGCAGGCGGCCAGGATGGCGGGTCCGCCGGCGGCGTGGATCGCCCCGTCGACGCCGCCGCCGCCGAGCAGCGACGATTTGGCGGCGTTGACGATCGCGTCCACGGCCTGGGCGGCGATGTCGCCCTGAACTAGCCTCACCGTGACCATGCGGACACAGTACCGAGACCAGAGCGGGCCCCTCCCGGAAATGTCCGTTTGCCAGACGTCAACGGCCTGCGATGCGATGGAGGCGTGGCGGAGTTGGTCGTACTCGGGTTCGACAGCAGGCGCCAGGCCGAGCAGGTCTGGGAGCTGGGTCGGCGGCTGTCCCGACAGGGACTGGTCGACCTGGCGGACCGGGCGGTCGCGTGGCGCGAGGACAGCGGTGCGGTGCACGTGCGGCACGGGGCACGGCGGATCAGATCGGCGGCGGTGGGCGGCGCGGCGTGCGGGGCCACCGTCGGTGCCGTCTTCCTGGCCCCGGTCGTGGGCCTGGCGATCGGCGCCGGCGGTGGGGCGCTCGCCGGCCGGCTCCTGATGGCCCAGGCGATGGACACTGGCATGATCCGGCGCATCGCCGGCCATCTGCAGCCTGGCCGTGCGGCGGTGTTCGTGCTGGTCCGCGAGTCCCGGCCGGCGGCGATCGCGGCGCTGCGCGAGCACCATCCGATGGTGATCAAAACCTCGCTGCCCCGGGAACGGGAGGAGGCCCTGGCCCGCGCCCTGCGCTTTCAGCCGAGCCCGGCCTGAGGCGCCAGGGCGCGCCCCGAGCCCGGCTGAGGAGTCAGGCTCCCGATCCGGGCCGCCGAGCGGCCGAGGTGTCAGGCCCCCGGGCGGCGGGTGGGAGCGATCTTGTCGAGGACGGCGAGGTCGTCCGCTCGGGGCTGCCACTGGCCGGCCGCGGCGTTCGCCCGGACCTGCGCCGCGCTCGTCGCACCGGCGATCACGGAGGCGACCGCGGGCTGGGCGGCGAGGCCGCCGATCGCCACGTCCAGCAGCGACCGGTCCCGCTCCCTGGCGAAGGTCTCCAGGGTCTCCACCCGGTCGAACAGGTCGTCGGTGAGCTCGTCCTGGCGGCCCGCCATCCGGGTGCCGGTCGGCGGCGCCTCGTCGCGCAGGTACTTGCCGCTCAGGATGCCGTTCTCCAACGGGAAGTAGGGGATGACCCCGATCCCGTACTTGAGGGCGGCCGGCACCAGTTCGGCCTCGACGTCCCGGACAAGCAGGTTGTAGTGGTTCTGGGCCGAGATGAACCGGGTGGTGCCGGACGCCCGTGCCGTCCACTCGGCGTCGGACACCTGCCAGGCGTCCAGGTTGCACGACCCGACGTAGCGGACCTTGCCCTCCTGGACGAGCTCGCCGAGCGCCTCCAGCGTCTCCTCGACGGGGGTGAAGGCGTCCAGGTTGTGGAGCTGGTACAGGTCGATGTAGTCGGTCTGCAGCCGGCTCAGCGACCCCTCGACCGCCTTGCGGATGTAGCGGCGGGAGGCGCGTGCGTTGAAGTCCTGGCCGTACATGCCGCCCATGTCGTTGCCGACCTTGGTGGCGAGGACGACGTCGTCGCGCCGGCCCCGGAGCACGTGCCCCAGCAGGGTCTCCGAGCCGCCCTTGTTCCCGTAGGTGTCGGCGGTGTCGAAGAAGTTGATCCCGGAGTCGAGGGCGGCCTCGACGACGGCACGCGTACCGGTCAGGTCGACCCTGGACCCGAAGTTGTTGCATCCCAGCCCGACGACGGAGACCATCAGGCCCGAAGATCCCAGGGGGCGATAACGCATGCCCTTAATACAACACGCGCACCACGAACCGCCAGCAATCAGGGTCCGGGGTTCGTGGTGCGCGCAGCTGTGGTGTTGATTTTTTGTTCTGCTGTTTTCAGTTCGGTGTCGCGGCGTCGCTGACGGCGCGGCCCGTGGCGGTGGCCGCCCGGCGGGTGGAGGTGCGCGCGGCCCGCGTCTGGCTGACGGCCGTCTTCGTCTGCTTCACCGCCTCCTCCGTCGCGGGGCTGCGCCGGATGCCGGCGACGCGCTTCTCGCCCCGGCTGGCGAAGGAGTTGTAGAGCTGGGTCGCCCGACCCTGCAGGTCGGAAATCTGCGAGCCGACGGTCACCGGAAGCGAGAGGACGGCCGAGCCGACCTGGACGGGCACCCTGGCCGCCTGGGCCGGGATCTGGCTGACCCGGTCCGAGATGCGCCGGACCTCTGTCCCGTAGGCCGTGGGAAGCGTCCGGAGCTTCTCGACCGCGAGATCGGCGGCGCCGACCGACGCGTACAGGGGCTTGCGAACATCGGAGCTTGCCGTGGGTGTGTCGCTCTTCGTCTTCGTGCCGGTGCGGGCGGTAGCCATGCGATCTCCTAGCGATCTCCGCTGGTTGTGATGGTGTTGGGTCAGGTGTTTGACGGCCCCGCGGGCGGGGTCCGGGTCGTGGTGGCCTCGCCGGCACCGTCCTCCGGTGCCACCGGGGCGCTTTTCGTACTGCTGCTACGTGGGCCGCGCCGGCCGTCCCCCGCCTTGCGGGTCGCCGCGTGCCGCGTCGTGGACGTCGGCTCGCCCGCCGTGGCGGCGGTCTTGCGCCGGGTCGTCGCGGGCCTGGTCCGCCCGGCGGGCCCCGGCCCGGCCTCGCCCGGGGCTTTCCCGCCCGGGGTGGTCGCGCCATGCTCGGCGGCCGAGGCCGCGCGGTCCGTGCCCGACGGGGATGCCGCCGAGCCCGAGGCGGATGCCGCCGAGCGCGGCGCGGGTGCCGCGGAGTCGGGCTCGATGTCGATGTCGGTCAGAGCGTCGGTCGCGGTGCCGGCCTCGACGTCGGCTTCGGTGTCGCCGGACCCGGCCGCGGCCGGACCCCGCGCGCCGGGGGTCAGCCCGGCGAGCGCGTTCTCCCGGCGGAACGCGTCGTAGATGTCGACGATGACCTGCTTCTGGCGTTCGGTCAGCGTCTCGTCGGCGTGGACGGCGGCCAGCAGGTCCTCGCCGCCCTCGCGTTCCTCGAGGATGCCGGCCTGCACGTAGAGGACCTCCGCCGAGATGCGCAGGGCCTTCGCGATCTGCTGCAGGATCTCGGCCGAGGGCCGGCGCAGGCCGCGCTCGATCTGGCTGAGGTAGGGATTGCTCACCCCCGCCTGGCGGGCGAGCTGGCGCAGTGAGATCTGCGCGCCGCGCCGCTGCTCGCGGATGAAGTCGCCGACATCCCGCACATGGATAGCCGCCACGGCCGTCGTCGACCTCCACAGGAACAACCGGTCAGGAGGAGGTCGACGATACGGGCTGATGCTAGCTGTGGCAAGCGGGCAGTTAGCACAGTTGGGCCATTCGGCGCGCCGCGGTCAGCTTCCCTTCTCGGCCTGCGCCAGCCAGGCGCGCTGGGTCGCGAGGGCGTTCTCGGTCTCGGTGATCTCGCGGGCCCGGCCGGCGGCGCGGGCGCGCTCCAGCTTCGCCTCGAGCTTCGCCACCGACTCGCGCAGCTTCGTCAGGAACGGGGACTCGGCGATGTCCCGACGGTCCCAACGGGCGTCGGAAGCATCGCGCAGCTTGTCTCCGATGGCGTTGAGCTGGCGTTCCAGGCTGCCGACCGCCTCGCGGGGCACCCGGCCGATCGCGTCCCAGCGCTCCTGGATCTCGCGGTACCGGCGCAGCGACCGCTCGACGTCGACGGGATCGAGCGCGGCGGCCTCGACGAGCAGCTCCTCCTTGCGGGCCTGGTTGGCGATCTGCTCCGCGTCGCGCTCGGCGTTCACGGCGTTGCGCCGGCTGAAGAAGCCGTCCTGCGCGGCCCGGAACCGGGCCCACAGCTCGTCGTCGACGTCCTTGGCGGCCCGGCCGGCCGCCTTCCACTCGACCATCAGCGCGCGGTACCGCGCGGTCGTCGGGCCCCAGTCCGTCGAGTCCGACAGCGCGACGGCCTCGGCGATGATCGCCTCCTTGCGCTCGCGTGAGCGCGTGCGCTGGGTGTCGAGCGCGGCGAAGTGCGAGGTGCGGCGGCGGGTGAACTCGTCGCGGGCCGCCGCGATCCGCCGCCACAGCGCCGAGTCGGTCCGCTTGTCGACACCGGTGATCGCGCGGAAATCGTCGCCGATGGTCCGGAAACGCTCGCTCGTCACCTTCCACTCGGAGCTGCGGGCGAGCTGCTCGGCCTCGGTGACCAGCTCCTCCTTGGCGGTGACCGCGGCGGCGACCCGGCGGGCCCGCTCGGCGGCGAGCTCCGTGCGGCGGGTGTCCGTGGCCGCCAGGACGGCGTCGAGCCGCGCCGCCAGGGCGTCGACGTCGCCGACGACCGAGGCCTGGGCCAGCCCCTCCCGCAGCCGGCGGGCGCTGCCGGCGATGCCGCCGGGGTCGACGCCGCTCACCGTCAGCCGCCGCTCCAGCAACACCACCTCGGCGAGGAGGTCGTCGTAGCGGCGGCGGAAGTGGGCCAGGCCCTCCTCAGGGCTACCCGCGCGCCACGAGCCGACCGCACGCTCGCCGTCGGCGGTGCGCAGGTACACGGTGCCGTCGGCATCCACCCGGCCCCAGTCGTCACCGAGTTCGTCCCGCCCGCCGGAAGGTCCGTCCCCGTCATGGTGGTGGGCGGGCCCACCAGGTCCGGTGCCGTGGCGTCCGCTGTCATCGCGGTCGCCGTCGCTGCGGTCACTCATCGCGTTCCCGAAGATCGACATCAAGATGCCTGTCATTGTTGCAGGCATCCGGCCGGAAGGGGACCGCTGGCGGCTATCGAATGAAGAAGGAGGTTCGCCGAACCTGCCCGCACCGGTGCCGCCTCCGGGCGTGTCGGTGCGCGTCGGCCGCCGGGACGCCGCCGGGACGCCATCGGGGATGTCACCGGGATACGACCAGGACGCGGCCAGGACGTCGCCGGGATACGGCCAGGATGTCGCTGTCGCGGGTGCCTGGCGGTGTGGCCGCGCGGCGCGAGCGTCGTCACCACGGCGCGGCTCTGTCCGGTGTGCCATCAGGCACTGGCCGTAAAAGACGTCGGGCGTTCATCTTTTCCCGCCCCCCGGTGTGTGCGGACCGGTCGCCGTCGGGCCAAGATGCGTAACCGTGGCGCAGGGGACCAGAGCCGGGCGGGACGGCTGGCGGGCGGCCGCGCTGTTGACGCCCGCCTTTGTCGGGCTGTGCGTGTTCGTCATCGGCCCGGCGATCGTGTCGGCCTTCGTCGCCGGCACCGACAAGAACCTCACCGGCCCGGACTTCCACTGGGTGGGGACGGCGAACCTGCGCGAGGCGCTGGCGGACCCCGATCTCGGCCAGGCCGTCCGCAACACGCTGGTCTACTGCCTGTTGACGGTCATTCCGTCCGTTCTGTTCGGCCTGTTGCTGGCGCTCGCGGCCGAACGGGTGACCCGCGGCCGGGCGGCCGTCCGATTCGCGTTGTTCCTGCCGGCGAGTGCGAACATCGTGGCGATGGCTGTGGTCTTCCAGTACATCTTCGACAGCAGCCCCGACGGGCTGGCCAACACTCTCGTCGGATTCGTCGGCATCGATCCGGTGAACTGGCTCGGTGACCGCGCCACCGCTCTCCCGGTCGTCGCGCTGGTCGGCGGCTGGCGGCTGACCAGTTTCGTCTTCGTGGTCTATCTGGCCGGCCTGACCGCGATTCCGCGCTCGGTGTACGAGGCGGCCGACGTGGACGGCGTCCGCGGGCTCGCCCGGCTGCGCCACGTCACGCTGCCGCTGCTGGCCCCGACGACGGTGTTCCTGGGGGTGTTCGTCACCGTCCTGACGTTGCAGACGTTCGAGACGGTCGCGGTGCTCACCGAGGGCGGGCCCCTGGACTCCAGCACGACGATCATCTACTACATCTACAAGGTCGGTTTCACGGGTTCGTTCCGGATCGGCTACGCATCCATGATCGCCCTGTTGCTGCTGGTCGCGGTGGTGCTCGTCGGCGCGGCGGGAGCGTTGCTGGGCCGGCGCGTCCGGATGGCCAGGCAGCTCGACGGCATGGGCGCCGAGGATCCCGTCGCCGAAGGAGGCCGGTCATGACCAGCGAGGCGGCGAGCCCGCGGCACCGCGCCGGTGCCGGCCGGGCGCCCGGTTCGAAGCGTTCGGCAGGCACCGGGCGGCGCGCCGTGCCGTTCTGGTCGTCGCTGTCGGCGGCGGGCCGGTTCGGGTTCCTCGCGGTCGGTATCACCGCCGCGCTCCTCCCGTTCGTCTGGATGCTGCGCACCGCGGTCGGCCCGCCGCAGAACGCCCTGCGGCTCTCGGCGAACCCGATCCCGTCCTCGGTGGGCTTCGGGGCGTTCGAGAACGCCTGGCAGGCGGGTGATCTGGGCCCCGCGCTGCTGACCGGGATCGGCGTGAGCCTCGCCGTCCTGGCGCTGCAACTGCTCACCGGGATCCCGGCGGCGTACGCGTTCGCCTGGGTGCCCTTCCGGGGGCGCGGGCTGCTGTTCGGCGTCGTGCTGGCCACCCTGCTCGTCCCGCCGCAGGTGACCGCCGTGCCGAACTACGTCACGATCTCGGCGCTCGGGTTCGCCGACACCCGGGTGGGCCTGGTGCTGCCGTTCATGACGCAGGCCGCCGCGATCTTCCTGCTCCGTCAGTACATGTCGACGATCCCGGTGTCGGTGCTCGAGGCCGCGCGGATGGACGGCCTGGGGACGCTGCGCACCCTGCGTACCGTCGTCGTCCCGCTGAGCATGCCCGCGATCGCCACGGTCAGTGTCTTCAGCTTCCTGCTCTCGTTCAACGAGTACCTGTGGCCGCTGCTCGTCGCCCGCTCGCCCGACATCGCGACACCCCCGCTCGCGCTCGCCGGACTCGCCACCAGAACTTCCGCGTTCCCCGACTTCACCCAGCTCGCCGCGGGCTCGCTGATCATCAGTCTGCCCACCCTCGTCGTGTTCGTTGTCGCCCAGCGTCGGTTGACGGCCGGTATCACCGGAACCGGGCTCGCGGCGTGACCCGCGAGCGGCAACGGCTCCCGAACGGCAGAGGCTCCCGAGAGGAAGATCCGTGACCCGATTCCGACGCGCGGTGCCGCTCGCCGTGGTGGCGGCGCTGTTCCCGCTGGCGGCCTGTGGCGGAGGCGGCTCGACGCCGGCCAGCCCGGGGGAGGGCCTGCGCCCGACCGCGCGCACCGCGGCCGCCGGCGTGGACGACGTCGAGGGCGCGAAGGCGTCCCCGCAGTGCGCCGCCCAGGTGAAGACGCTGCGGATGTACGCCGTGGGGAACCTGAACGACGTGGCGAAGTCCGGCAAGGCGTACATGGAGAAGACGCATCCCGGCCTCACGGTCGAGATCGTCGCCACCGCGCCCAACTATGTGGCGCTGGTGCAGCAGCTCAGCGCGGACCGCTCAGCCCACCAGCAGGTCGACGTCGCGGTCGCCGGCTTCGACGTGCTGCCGGTCTTCGCCGACCAGCTCGGCGCGCAGGAACTCTCCCCGCGGCTGCTGCGGGCCTCCTACGACCAGCGGATGGTCCCGCTCGGCCAGGTCGGTGGCCGCCAGGTCGGCATCCCCCAGCAGGTCTCGACGCTGACGCTGGTCTACAACCTCGACATCCTCGAGAAGGCCGGGGTCGACCCGAAGACGCTGACCACCACGGACGGTGTGATCGCCGCGGCCGACAAGATCAAGGCGTCCGGGCAGGACGTCCAGCCGATCGACATCCCGACCGGTCAGCAGTTCGGGCAGTGGGCGCTGAACACCCTCGCCAGCTCGAAGGGCGCGCCGATCCAGGACGAGGCGGGCCGGCCGCGGCTGAACAGCCCGCAGGCGCTCGAGGCCGCCCGGTTCCTGGCGAAGGTCGGGACGTACGGGCCGCAGTCCGACGACCCGACCAACCAGGGCCTGCTGCGGTTCGGTATCCGCAAGCAGACCGCGATGACGATGGTGACGGTCGCGGCCCTCGCGGGCGGCCTGAAGTTCATCCAGGATCAGGGGGCGCAGGGCTTCCGGGCCGGCGCGGTGCCGTTCCCGACGCTGCCGGGCGGAAAGCAGGCGCCGGTCGCGGGCGGCAACGCGCTGACCGTGCTGTCCACCGACCAGTGCCAGAAGGAGATGGCGACCGAGCTGGTCGTGTCGCTGCTCGCGCCGGACGTCCTGGCGGCGAGCACCGAGGCGCTGAGCTACCTGCCCGTCGACTCCGCCGAGCTGACCCGGCTGGAGCCGTTCTACCGCCAGTACCCGCAGCTGCTGCCGTTCAACGACCTCATCCCGTCGCTGGTCGCGCCGCCGTCGTGGGGCGGCGCGCGCGGCGGGGAGCTCCCGCCGGCCCTGTCCGACCAGGTCGTGCGCATCATGACTGGGGCGGACGTCGACAAGACCCTCGCCGCGGCGCAGGCCGAGGCCGAGGCCCTGACCCGGTGACGGCGAACCCGCTGCCGGCGAGCCCGGTCACCGCCACTTCGGGGGCCCGGATCGAGGCTGTGGGCATCGGCCGGGACTTCGGCTCCGTGCACGCCCTCGCCGGGGTCGACCTGGCGATCGAGGCCGGTGAGATCGTCGCCCTGCTCGGCCCGTCCGGGTCGGGCAAGTCGACGCTGCTGCGCATCCTCGCCGGGCTGGACGCGCCGACCTCGGGTGACCTGCGTTTCGACGGCGACAGCCAGCTCGGCGTCCCGCCGCACCGGCGTGACGTCTCGATGGTCTTCCAGCACTTCGCCCTCTACCCGCACCTGTCCGCGACGGACAATCTCGTGCTGGCCCTGCGCTACGGGCGCGGGATGTCCAAGGCGGCGGCCCGGGAGCGCGCCGCCGAGACGCTGCGAATGCTCGGCATCGCCGACCTCGCCCGGCGGCGCCCCGCCCAGATGTCGGGCGGGCAGCGCCAGCGGGTGGCGATCGGGCGCGCGCTGGCCACCCGCGCCCGCGTCGTCCTGCTGGACGAGCCGATGTCCGGGCTGGACGCGAAGCTGCGGGTGGAGCTGCGAGTGGAGATCGTCGGCCTGCTGCGCCAACTGGGCACCACCGCCGTGTTCGTCACCCACGACCAGGCCGAGGCGATGGCGGTGGGCGACCGGGTGGCGGTGATGAACCGGGGCGCCGTCGAGCAGATCGGCACCCCGGACGAGATCTACGACCTGCCGGCCACCCGGTTCGTCGCGACGTTCGTCGGCAGCCCGCCGATGAACGTCTTCGAGGGCACCTGGGCGGACGGCATCCTGCGCGGACCGGGCTTCTCCGCGCCGGCACCCGCCGCCGCGGTCGCCGTCGGGGTGCGGCCCGAGCACCTGCGGCTCGGCGACTCCGCCGCGGGCGTGGGCGCGGGTGTGGGTGTGGGTGACGGGTTCCGGGTGAAGGGGCACGTCGTTGTCGCCGAGCGGCTCGGTGCGGAGCGCACCGTCTATGTGCGATCGGCGGCCGGAACGCTCGGGGTGCGGGTGGCGGCCCAGGTGCGGGTCGCGCCCGACGAGCCGGTCACGGTGACCGCGCCGGCCTCGGCACTGCTCTGTTTCGGCCCGGACGGCCGGTCGCTGCCGATCCCCCCGGCGCGCCAGCCGTCCTGACCACCACCGCTGACCTGCACCTCAGGACCTCCGGAGTGTTCCTCCGGAGGTCCTTTGTCGTTTCGCGGGTGTCCTGAGGTCCCCAAGTCCGGACCTTGGAAACTCCGGACCTTGGACCCTGGCCGGCGCCTGTCGGATGGCTGACGCTCATTCCGGGGCAAAGGCGACTGTGCTCCGGCCTGTGTCTAAGGTGGATCATCCCCGTGGCCCCGACCGGCAGCCCTCGCGTGGGTGCCGGCGGCGGGCCCGCCTCGGCCGGCCCCGGGCGCGAGTGCCCGTCCGCGAGGTGGGCGGAGCGCGGGTGGACTTGTCCGGCCCTGTGCCGCATCTGGCGCCTACGGGACGATGCGGGCATCGTCGCACGCGCTTTGGCGAGCGAACCGTGCAATCACGTCGCTGAAGTGGTCCGTGCGTTACCTCTTCGCTCACAACGCACTCTCCATCGCCCTGGGACACGAAGATGTCGCGACATAGCGTTGCTAGCTGGTCACGCAAGCGACTGTGTCAGCGACTAGAGGAGAGACGTCGATGCTGACGGACAATGCCCACGCCTGCACCCATCCCCTCGCCTTCGTCCGCGCTCAGCGTGGGTGGTCCTACCAACGCCTGGCACGCGTCGTCGCGCGTCGTGCCCGAGATCTCGGCGTCGCGAACATGGCCGCGGAGCGGCAGAAGGTCTGGCGCTGGGAGCACCGCGGGGTCGTGCCGGACCGCGTCTCCCAGCTGGCGCTCGCCGCCGAGCTCGGGGTCCCCACCGACCGGCTGGAGTCCCACCCGTGGCCGTCCTGGCTGCCGACCGGTGACGCCGTGCGCACGGAGTACCCGTGGACGGCCTCGGGCAGCGTCACCTCGCTCATGGACGTCGTCGAGGACGCGCTGACCGACCGCCGTGGCTTCCTGACCATCACCGGGCCCGGTGTCGCGTCGCTGTCGTCGGAGTGGCTCGGCCTCGAGCCGGCCCGGCTGCAGGCCGCGCTCGCCGGCGGCCAGGTGGACGAGCAGATCGTCAACCGGATCGAGCACAACATCCCCGGCCTGCGGGTGATGGACGAGCGTCTCGGCGGGGAGAGCGTGCGGCGGCTGGTGGACGCCGAACTCGGCGTGGTCGCAGACCTGCTCGCCCGCGGCTCCTACACCGAGGGGATCGGCCGGCACCTGCACCTGGTCGCGGCCGAGCTCGCCCGGTTCGCCGGCTGGGTCTCCTTCGACGCCGGCTTCCAGACCGCGGCGCAGCGGTACTGGGTGACCGCGCTGCACGCCGCGCACGCCGCGGGGGACCGGATGCTCGGCGCGAACGTCCTGAAGAACATGTCGCTGCAGTGCGTGGACTTCGCCCGGCCGCGTGAGGCGGTCGACCTGGCGGAGGCCGCGGTCGCCAGCGCGCGGCGGGCGACCGGCCGGGTCGCGGCGATGCTGCAGATGCGCCGGGCCCGCGCGCACGCCGCGCTGGGCGAGGCCAGCGCCTGCGCCCAGGCGCTGGCCTGCGCCGAGGCGGCGTTCGTCGAGGCACGCGCGGAGGACCCGGCCTGGTCGGCCTACTTCGACGACGCCGAGTACCAGGCGCAGGTCGGCAGCTGCTACATCGACCTCGGCCACCTCGTGCACGCCGATCGCTGGCTCGAGGGCTCGCTGGCCATCCACCCGCACGAGCGCACCCGGGACCGCGCGACCTACCTGTTGCGGCGGGCCGCGGTCCAGATCGACCTGGGCAACCTCGACAGCGGGTGCTCGCTGGCGAAGGAGGCCCTGCCGATGCTGGAGGCGACCCGGTCGAAGCGGAACAGCCGGCGTGCCGACGAGGTCCGGCGGCGGCTGCGCCGGCACTCGGCGGACCCGGCCGCGCGTGAGCTCGACCAGGTACTGGCTCGCACGGCCTGAGTGACCGGCGGCCCGCCGGTCATCCCGGCGGCCGCCGGACAGGCGGGCGGTGGCCGCCGGTCAGCCTCCGCCGCCGGTCAGCCTCCGGTGTGCGGGTGCAGCAGGCGCCCCGCGGGACGGGTCGGCTGCTCCGGGCCGGCCTCGGGGTCGATCGTCGCCGCCACCTGGGCGCCGTCGGGGTCGGTGACGACGAGCACTGCGTCCGCCGGAAGCGAGCGCTTCACCACGGCCAGCGCGATCGGGCCCAGCTCGTGATGCATCTCGGACGCCCCGACGAAGCCGACCGCACGACCGCCCGCGGTGACCGGGGTACCCGGAGCCGCGACGGCGCCGTCCAGGTGCAGCAGCACCATGCGCCGAGGCGGGCGACCCAGGTTGTGTACCCGGGCGACGGTCTCCTGGCCGCGGTAGCACCCCTTGTCCAGGTGCACGGCGGCCGGCAGCCACCCCACCTCGTGCGGGATGGTGCGGTGGTCGGTCTCCCGGCCCAGGCGCGGCCGGCGCGCGGCGATCCGCAGCGCCTCGAACGCGCTCAGGCCGGCCGGGGTGGCTCCGGCGCCCACCAGCTGGTCGGCGATCGTGGCGAGATCCGCGCGTGCGACCAGCAGGTCCAGCCCGTAGGGCATCCGGCGGATCAGGGGGGCCGGGCCGCCCACGGCCGCGCCGGTGGCGGCCGGGTCGGTGGCGGTCGGGTCGGTCGTGGCCGCCGCGCGGGTGACCGGGTACGGGCCGGTGGTCACGGCACCGGCCGCGGTGGGGGAGCCCGCGGCGGCAGTGCCCGCGGCAGGACCGCCGCCTGCCTCGCCGGGGACGGCGGACGGCCCGAACACGGCCCGGGCGACGTCGGCCGCGCCCGGGCCGAGCAGCGACAGGACGGCCGTCTCGGCCGTGGCGTCACCCGGCTCGACCCGGAGCATGAACCGCATCGACTCCAGGAAGGACAGCAGCCGCGGCGCGCTCCCGGGCTCGACGTCGATCCAGGTGGCGGTGCCGTCGTCGGCGAGCACCAGATGGTGCTCGATGTGGCCGTGCGGGGAGAGCACCAGTGCCTCGGTGCCTCGCCCCGGGGCCAGCTGCGACAGGTGCTGCGAGGTCAGACTGTGCAGCCAGGTGAGCCGCTCCGGACCGGTGACGCGCAGCACGCCGCGGTTGGAGCGGTCGACCAGCACCGCGGTGGTGACCGCCCGGCGCTGCTCGCGCAGCGGATCGCCGTAGTGGGCCGCGACCGTCGCGTCCGGCTCGGGGGCCGCGACCGCTCCGGGCCGCGCGAGCAGCGGAGACGGGGCCGGGGCCGGCCGGAGGGTCTGCGTGTCGGTGCTCATGCCAGGTCTAACGCCTTCCGGCCGCTGTGCACTCCGCGCACCGGCCCGCCAGTGTGAGGTGCTCCATGTCGACGGTGAAGCCCAGCTCCGCGCGCAGCTCGCCGACGATGCCCGCGAGCCGCTCGGGCGAGATCTCCAGGATGGCCCCACAGGCGCCGCAGACCAGGTGCACGTGCGGGTCGACCCCGGTGACGTGGTAGGTCGGCGCGCCGTGTGAGAGGTGCGCGTGCGAGACGAGGTCGAGCTCCTCGAGCAGGTCGAGGGTGCGGTACACGGTGGAGATGTTCACCCCGCTGGCCGTCTGCCGCACCTCGTGGACGATCGCCTCCGGGGTGGCGTGGCCCAGCCGGGCGACGGCCTCCAGCACCAGTTGGCGCTGCGGCGTCAGGCGATACCCGCGCGCCCGGAGCCGTGTGTGCCAGTCGTCGACCTTGGCCGCCATGGAGAAAGTCTAGGCCCCGCCGGGCGGATCCAGGAGGGGCGGACCACGCCGTGCTCCTCGCGGAGCGCCCGCGGGAAGCCCGCGGAAAAAACCGTTTGCGACGGCGGCCGGCCCGCGCGTAGCGTTCCCGGTACACGAGAAGGGAGGTGGTCCAGGCTTTGTATGCACATAGGACTCGTGAGGTGACTGTCCGCTAGCCGGTCTCGTGGTCCTCACCCCCTGCCGGGTGGCCCTCGGGCACCGGCACCGGCGAGTACCAGGCAGACACCCGACCCCCGGGTGCCGTCGTTAGTCCCGACGGCCCGTCCCGCCCTATGCGGGGCGGAGCACCCGGGGGTCGCTGCATTTCCGGCAACACCGTGTTTCCAGCGCCGCCACGCTCCCCAGGTCGCCACCCTCCCCAGGGCGCCGCGTTCCCGGCGGTGCGCGGGGACCAGCGGAGGACACTGGCCGAGTACCGGGCCGAGCGGGCAGGATTCACCTATGCCGACGCTCGTCCTGCTCCGCCACGGCGAGAGCACGTGGAACCGTGAGAACCTGTTCACCGGCTGGGTGGACGTCGATCTGTCCGAGAAGGGCCTCAAGGAGGCCACGCGCGGCGGGGAGCTGCTCCAGGAGGCCGGGGTCCTGCCCGATGTGGTGCACACGTCCCTGCTGACCAGGGCCATCCGCACCGCGTGGCTCGCCCTGGACGCGGCCGGCCGCACCTGGGTGCCGGTGCGCCGCAGCTGGCGCCTCAACGAGCGGCACTACGGCGGCCTGCAGGGGCTGAACAAGGCTGAGACCCTGGCGAAGTTCGGCGAGGAGCAGTTCCAGCTCTGGCGCCGTTCCTACGACACGCCACCGCCACCCATCGAGCCGGGCCAGCCGAGCGGGGTGGACGAGCGGTACGCCGGTCTTGCCTCCGATGTGATCCCGCTGACCGAGTGCCTGCAGGACGTCGTGGTCCGCATGCTGCCCTACTGGTACGACTCGATCGTCCCGGACCTGCGCGCCGGCGGGACGGTGCTCGTCACGGCGCACGGGAACTCGCTGCGGGCGCTGGTCAAGCACCTTGACGGGATCTCCGACACCGACATCGCGAACCTGAACATCCCGACCGGCATCCCGCTGCGCTACGAGCTGGACGACGATCTCAAGGTGCTGGACTCGGGCTATCTCGACCCGGCCGCGGCGGAGACCGCCGCCGCGGCCGTCGCGGCTCAGGGCAAGAAGAAGTAGTCGCCAGGCGGCGGCACAGGCAGCGGCGCGCGACGGTCGCGCGGCGCGTGGGCGGGTGGCCGCGGGCGGAGTGCGGGTGGCCGTGGGCGGAGGGCTGGCGGCCGAGCGCGGGGGCCGAGCGCGAGGGCGGGTCGTCGAAGGCGCGGGGCGGGCGGCGAGAAGCCGGGGCGGGCGGGTCGTCAGCCCGCCTTCTCGCCGGTGACCAGGTAGATCACCCGGCGGGCGACCGACACGGCGTGGTCGGCATAGCGCTCGTAGTAGCGGCCGCACAGGGTGATGTCGATGGCGGCCTCCATGCCGTGGGTCCACGGCTTCTCGATCAGCACGTGGAACAGGGCGCGGTGCAGCCCGTCCATCGCGTCGTCGTCGGCCTCCAGCTCCTTGGCGAGCTCGGCGTCCCGGCTGGCGATCACCGAGCCGGCCTTGGCGACGATGCGCTGCGCGACCTGGCCCATCTGCAACATCGTGGCGTGCAGTTCGGGCGGGACCGCCCGCCCGGGGTAGCGGCGCCGGGCGACCTTGGCCACGTGCAGGGCGAGGTCGCCCATCCGCTCCAGGTCGGCGACGATACGCAGCGTGGTCACCATCATCCGCAGGTCGGTCGCGACCGGGGCCTGCCGGGCCATCACATCGAAGGCCCGCTCCTCGATCTCGTTGCGGAGCAGGTCGACGGTCTCGTCCGCACTGATCACGTTCTCGGCGAGCTGAAGATCGGCGTCCAGGAGCGAGGTGGTGGCCCGTGCCATCGCCGAGGCGACCATGCTGGTCATCTCGATCAGCGATTGGTTGATGCTTTCCAGTTCTTCCTGGAAGACGTCCCGCACAGACGGCTCCTTACAGCTAGGCGAGGTTCGGAGCACCATTCGATCACAGTCGTTCGGTGGTCCTCGGGGGTTGACGTCAGACGATGATGCGCAGCCGTCGCCGTCGGGTGAACATCGACGATAGGCCGGATGAACACCTGGCGACCATCGGCCGTGAACCATTGCGAGCCAAGGCGCGGACGACCTGGTGGCGCCTAACATTCGGCACGTGGGGGACAGGTCGGACGATGACATGACAACCGGTCACGTCGCGTTTCGTCGGGGTTGGCCCTGCAGGGCCGGTACGGGTGCCCTCGACGGTCGGGTCGCGGCATCGTGGAGGGGACGCGGCGATGGCACGGCGGCCTGACTCGGCTGATCGGGGCGGTGCGACGGACGCCGGCCCCCGCGGCGCGGCGGCGGCCGCCACCGGCCCGCACACGCTGCCCGCCCACCTCGTCCGACAGGTGATCGCCGGCCTGCCCTCCGGGCTGGTGGTGGTGAACGCCGAGGACGTGGTCGTGCTGGTCAACTCCGCCGCCCGCCGGATGGGTGTCGTCGACGGTGACGAGCTCAGCGTGGGCGAGGTGGCGGATCTGGTGAAGGCCTGCCGGTCCGCCGCGGCCGAGCGCAACCGTCAGTTGGACCTGCCGCCGGTGCCCGAGCCACCGCTGACCAGGGCCCGTCCGGACCAGACCGCGCTGGCCGTCTGGGCATACGCACGCCCGCTCGGTGACAGCGGGTACGTCTCGGTCCTGCTCGACGACATCACCGACTCGCGGCGGGTCGAGGCCGTCCGGCGCGATTTCGTCGCCAACGTCAGCCACGAGCTCAAGACGCCCGTCGGGGCGCTGCACGTGCTCGCGGAGGCGGTCAGCGAGGCCAGCGAGGACCCGGTGGCCGTGCGCCGTTTCGCGTCGCGGATGACGCACGAGTCCACCCGGCTGGCCCGGCTGGTCCAGGAGATCATCGACCTCTCCCGGCTGCAGGGCGCCGAGCCGATGCCCGACCTGGCCCCGGTGCCGGTCTCGGTGGTGCTCGCGGAGGCCGTCGACCGGAACCGGTTCAGCGCGCAGGCGCAGGAGATCTCGGTCGCCGTCATCGGCGCCGGCGGGCTGCGGGTCCGCGGCGACGAGAACCAGCTGGTCACCGCCGTGGCGAACCTGCTGGACAACGCCATCAGCTACTCGCCGCGCGGCACACGGGTCGTGCTGGGAGTCCGCCAGGTCGGCGGAACAATAGAGATATCAGTCGCGGACGAGGGAATCGGCATCGCCGAGAAGGACCTGGAACGGGTCTTCGAGCGTTTCTACCGCGCCGACCCGGCGCGTTCCCGGGCGACCGGGGGAACTGGTCTCGGCCTGGCTATCGTGAAGCACATCGCGACCAACCACGGCGGTTCGGTGAGCGTATGGAGCGCGGAGGGCCGGGGCTCGACGTTCACGCTGCGCCTACCCTCCGGTACCGACGATCCCAAGGCGACCGGGTTCGGAGCGGGCCGCTCCGAAACAGGCCGTGCGGGGAAGTCCGGCGGGGCGGCGAAAGCCGGCCCCGCGGCGAGATCCGGTGGCACGGTCGAGCCCGGTGGCGCGGTCGAGCCTGGTGGCACGGCGCCGTCGCGGCCGAGCGGTGTCGTTCCGTTGCGGCCGCCAGTCGACGCACCCGATCTCGCCGATTCCGCGTCGCGGGGCCCGGTCCTGGCGGAAACTGTGCACGAATCAGCTGGTCGCACCCGGCCGGCGGCGGCCGCTCCGGTCGCGTCCGAGAATTCCTCCGGAACCGGCCACGGCGGCCCCGGAGCATGATCCGGAGCCGGTATTCCAACCGGCTTTTCAGCGGTGGCCCCTGTTCCCGGCACCGGCCGTAAAACGGTGTGACACCGCGCGGTGAAACATTTCGTCCCCGGAGATCCCGGCGGACGCCGGAGTACAGGGAGCGTGACGGTGACCAGGCTGCTCGTGGTCGAGGACGAGGAGTCCTTCTCCGATGCGTTGTCGTTCATGTTGGAGCGTGAGGGGTTCGAGGTCGCCGTCGTCGGTGACGGGCCCAGCGCGCTGGCCGAGTTCGACCGGCACGGTGCCGACCTGATCCTGCTCGACCTCATGCTCCCCGGCCTGTCCGGGACGGAGGTCTGCCGCACGCTGCGCGCCCGCTCGACCGTGCCTGTGATCATGCTCACCGCCCGGGACAGCGAGATCGACAAGGTGGTCGGCCTCGAGCTGGGCGCCGACGACTACGTGACGAAGCCGTTCTCGGCCCGCGAGCTCGTCGCCCGGATCCGCGCCGTCCTGCGCCGCCGGGTGGAGACCGAGGAGGTGTCCGACGCCACCCTGGAGGTCGGCCGGGTGCGGATGGACGTCGAGCGGCATGTCGTCACCGTCGACGGCAGCCAGGTCGCGCTGCCGCTCAAGGAGTTCGAGCTGCTGGAGATGTTCCTGCGCAACGCGGGCCGGGTGCTCACCCGCGGCCAGCTGATCGACCGGGTCTGGGGGTCGGACTACGTCGGCGACACCAAGACGCTCGACGTCCACGTGAAGCGCCTGCGCACCAAGATCGAGGCCGAGCCGGGGGCGCCGCGGCACCTGGTGACGGTGCGTGGCCTGGGTTACAAGTTCGAGCCCTGACCGGCTCCCGCCCCCCACTGGCCGGCTGACGTGGTCGGAAGCGGCACTAGGTTGGATGGGCGCCCGGGACGGACGGATTCCGGGGCGGGTCACGCGCGGCCTCCCGGTCACGGGGCGTCGGCGGTGGCATACACAGGGGGGTGACCAGTCCGGTGACGAGCGGTCGTAGGACGGGCCGTCGCGGGGCCATCGGTCGGATGGCGATCCGGGCGGGTGACCGGCGGTGCGGTTGAGACCGGCGCTGGCGCGCCGGGGACCGGGTGGAGGTGTCCCGGTTAACAGGGCCGGCGCCGACCAGCCCGGCGCCGACCAGCCCGGCGCCGACCAGTCCGGCGCTGTTGAGTCCGGCGCTGGTGAGCTCGGCGCTGGTGAGACCAGTGCTGTCGAGACCAGTGCTGTCGAGCCCGGGGCGGACGCGACCGGCGTGAACGAAGCAGCCGCGGACATCATCGGCCCGGGCGCGGCTGGTGCCGACTCGGCTGGTGCTGACACCGCCGGCGCCGGCACCGGCGGCCAGGCTCCGCGGAGCGGCGACGATGGTGCGCTGCGTGAGCTGGAGCGTGGCCTGCGGCCCACCGCCCCGGCCGCGGACAACCGGGTCGCGGCGCCTCCCGGTCATCCGCACGGCCCGATGCGCCTCGGTGTGATCGACATCGGGTCGAACACCGTCCACCTGCTGGTGGTGGACGCGCACCGGGGTGGCCAGCCGCAGCCGGCCGCGAGCGTGCGGGTGCCGTTGCGTCTGGTCGAACTGCTCGACGACGACGGGCGGCTGGCCGAGCGTGGTGAGCAGGCGCTGACCGACTGCATCCAGCAGCTGCGGGCGCACGCCCAGGACCTGCACGTGGTCGACCTGGTCGCCTTCGCCACGTCAGCCGTGCGGGAGGCCCCGGACGGGGACGAGGTGCTGACGCGGGTACGCGCCGACACCGGGCTGGAGGTCGCCGTCCTGCCGGGTGAGGCCGAGGCGCGGCTCACCTTCCTGGCGGTGCGCCGGTGGTTCGGCTGGAGCGCGGGACGGTTGCTCGCGCTCGACATCGGCGGCGGCTCGCTGGAGATCGGCGCGGGCATGCACGAGGACCCCGAGGTCGTCGCCTCCCTCCCGCTCGGCGCGAGCCGGCTGACCAGGGACTGGCTCAGCGAGAACGACCCGCCCAAGCGTTCGGAGCTCAACGCGCTGCGCCGCTATGTCCGGGCGCAGATCGCGCCGGTCGTCGGGTCGCTGTACCACGTGGGCGAGCCGACCCGGGCGGTGGCGACGTCCAAGACCTTCCGCTCGCTGGCCCGTGTCTCCGGCGCCGCGCCCTACGGCCGCGGGCCGTACGTGCGGCGGGTCCTGCGCCGGGAGGACCTCGTGGAGGTGGCCGCGCGGGTGTGCCGGATGTCGGCCGCCGAGCGCGCGGCGCTGGCGGGTGTCTCCGCGTCGCGGGCCAGCCAGCTGATCGCGGGCGCCGTTGTGGCGGCTGAGGCGCTGGATCTGTTCAACCTCGAGGAGGTGGAGATCTGCCCCTGGGCGCTGCGCGAGGGGGTGATCCTGCGCCGGCTCGACCTGCTGACCTCGGGACTGGACGGCCCGCGTTCACTTCCACCGGCGCGGTAGCGATGACTTGCGTCACTGTGTGGTCTCGTCGTCGGCGATTCTGAACGCGGGAGCGCCGTGGGCGCGGGGCCGGTCATCCGTCGGACACCCGCACCGCACCGCTGGTCCTGCCGTCGCGCCGCTGGTCCGGTTACCGGGCCCGGGCCTGCGGGCGGCACCGTCGGGCCTGTCCGGCGATGCGTTCCGCCTCCTGGCGGAGCAAAGGCCCGGGAGGCGGCGCGCCGGGTATGGCCTAGCCTGGATGACGGGGCCGGTTCCTCGCCGGTCCGGGACGGGTCCGGTCAAAACAGGCGTCCGGCCGTTCGGCCGCCGAGATCCTGATACGGGAGCCGAAGTGCAGCAACGCGGTGCCAGGAGGCGGCCGGTGGCGCCGGCGCCGCCGTCGGCGGGGTCCTCGCCGGCGACGCCTCCGCCAACGCCATCTCCGTCAGTGGGCGCTTCACCGGCAGCATCTTCGCCGGCGGTGCCTCCGGCGGCGGCGTCGTCGGCCGGCATGGTCGTCACCCCGCGGCTCGGGGCGCCGGCCGGCCCACCCGCCGCCGGGTCCCAGCCGGTGGGCGGTGGGCTGGTGGCACTCTCCACGGCCTCCACCTACCCGGAGTCGACGGCGACCGCCTTCGAGATGGCGGCGCGGCTCGGCTACGACGGCGTCGAGATCATGGTCTGGACGGACCCGGTCAGCCAGGACCCGCAGGCACTGCGCCGGCTCCGTGACTACCACGGCATCCCCATCCTGGCCGTGCACGCGCCGTGCCTGCTGCTGACGCAGCGGGTGTGGGGGACGGACCCGTGGGCGAAACTCGAGCGCGCGCGGGCGGTGGCGGAGACCCTCGAGGCGCCCACGGTCGTCGTTCATCCACCGTTCCGGTGGCAGCGCGACTACGCCCGCGAGTTCGTCGCCGGCATCCACCGGATGGCCGGCGAGACGGACGTCCGCTTCGCGGTGGAGAACATGTTCCCGCTGCGCGCCCGGGGCCGGGAGGTCTCGGCCTACGCCCCTGACTGGTCGCCGATCGACGACGGCTACCGGCACGTCACGCTGGATCTCTCCCACACCAGCGTCTCCCGGTCGGATGCGCTGCTGATGGCGGACGAGCTCGGTGACCGGCTCGCGCACATCCACATGGCGGACGGCACGGGGCTGGCGAAGGACGAGCACCTGGTGCCCGGCCGCGGCACGCAGCCCTGCGCCGAGCTGCTGGAGCGCCTCGCGGCGAACGGGTTCGACGGCACGGTCGTCGTCGAGATCAACACCAGGCGCGCGGAGTCGCGCGACCAGCGTGAGGCCGACCTCGCCGAGGCGCTGGCCTTCACCCGGCTCAACCTCGCCGCTCCGGCCGGAGTCGTCCCGGTTCCCTGACGAGGGCCTTACCGTCCGGTGGGGTAAGCCACTGTCAGTGGCGGAGTTGCCGCGTAGGGGCCACTATCGGGGCGTGTCCCCTGGATCACTCTTCGACCCGTTGGCCGACGCGTACGACCAGGCCCGGCCGGGCTACCCGGACCAGCTTTTCGCCGATCTGGAACTGCTCGCCGACCAGCCCGTCGCCGGCGCCGGCGTGGTCGACGTGGGCGCGGGCACGGGGATCGCCACCAGGGCCATGATCTTCCGGGGTGCCTCCGTCCTGCCTGTCGAGCTGGGCCCGGTGATGCTCGACCGGCTGCGGCGGCGGACCCCGGACCTGCCCGTCGTGCGGGGCGACGGGGAGGCGCTGCCGCTCCGGAGCGCGTCGGCGGACCTGGTCACCTACGCCCAGGCCTGGCACTGGGTGCGGGTGCCGGTGGCCGCGGCGGAGGCGGCCCGGGTGCTTCGCCCCGGCGGAGCGCTCGCCGCGTGGTGGAACGACGTCGACGCCGACGACTTCCACTGGTATCAGCGCCAGCAGGACCGCCTCGAGGCGATGAGCCCCGGCTACACCAGGGAGTACCGCAACCGGCCGTTCGCCGACGAGCTGCGTTGGACGGGGCTGTTCGCCGAGGTGGCGACGGTGACCTGCCGGTGGCACCGGGAGCTGGACATCGATCTCTACGAGACGTGGCTGCGCTCGAAGTCGTACGTCGCCGCGATCGGTGACCGGCTCGAGGACTTCCTCGCGGCCGAGCGCCGCTCTCTGCTGCGCTCGTTCCCCGACGGTCGGATCATCGAGCCGTTCCGGACGATGCTGGTCGTCGCGCGCGTCCCCTGAACCGCCAACCGATCGTGATGCCGGCGCGGATCCGCCGGTGATGTTCGCGAGGTGTCTTCGCACAGGTAGCGGCGTCGTGATGCTCCCTTGACGCCGGGCGGTCGGGCCGTTGGTGGATACCTCTCGTAATCGTCCAACTCCTTTCGGATCCTTTAGAAACGTGTCAGGAGTATGCGACTGGAAGTCTGATAAGGGGCTTCCGCTATTGTCGTGCGCGTTCGTGGGGTTCTGACCGACTCGCCCGTGTCGTCGCATGGCCGGGTGCGCCGGTCTTGATCCCGGTCGGCGGGGGTCGGGCACGGCGGGACGGCCCGCGGCCGGACGGCGGTCCAGGGGTCTGCCGGGTGCTCGCACCCGGTCGCCACGTGCGTCCCTGGCTGAAGGAGGGGACGCACGATCGTGAGAGCCGGTTCGCTTCCGATGACCGACGGCCCGCCGGGGGCGGCCAGGCGGGCGAAGCCCACCCCGCGCCCGCCGGCCGGGCCAGCCGAGACCCGGCAGCCCACCGACGCGGAGGCGACGGCGGCGGCGAAGTTCGCCTACAACCCGGCGCTCGACGGTCTGCGTGTGATCTGCATCTACATCATCCTCGCCGGCCACATGGGCGCCGTCCACGCCAGCAACGTGGCCGTCGACATGTTCTGCGTGCTCAGCGGGTTCCTGATCACGACTCTGCTGCTCGCCGAGCAGGCCCGCACGGGCACCGTCTCGATCGGGCGCTTCCTCGTCCGGCGCGCGTACAAGCTGATGCCGGTGATGTGGGTCTACCTTCTGGTCGGCCTGGCCATCACGGTCGCCTTCAAGTGGGATGACATCCCATACCGCGACGACTACATCAAGAGCGCCCTCTCGACGTTCCTCAACGTCAACAACTGGTACAAGGTCGAGAACCCGCTGGGCGGCGGGCGCTGGCTGGCCCACGTCTGGTCGTTGTCGATGGAGGAGCAGTTCTACCTGGTCTGGCCGTGGGTCTTCCTGCTCTTCGTCCGCTCCGCGCGGCTGCGCCCGTACCTGTTGACGTTTCTGATCGCCTCGATCGGCCTGATCATGGGCTGGACGTACATGATGGCCGCCAACGGGGCCCCGCGCAGCCGGGTCTACCTCGCGCCCGACACCCACATCGCCCCGCTGCTCATAGGCTGCCTCGTCGCGGTCTGGCGGGACAACCGGCTGCGCGCGCTGGCGACCCCGGTGGCCCGCGGCAGGAAGGACGGCGGCAGGAAGGGCGACGGTAAGGACGGTAAGAAGGCCGCGACCGGAGCTCACTCCGCGGCGACCGCCGCCGCCGTCGAGCGCTGGACGAGCGGACGACGACTGGCCGCCCTCGGCCTTCCCGCCGGCATCGTGCTGTTCCTGCTGGCCTTCCTCGGGCCGAACAAGGATCTCCCGGAACCGAACTGGATCGACTACGGGGCCTACGTGCCGAGCGCGGCCCTGGGCGCGCTGCTGATCATCGGTGCCGACGTCAACCGGGACGCCCGGTGGGTGCGGCTGCTCGGCTCGCCGAAGATGGCCTGGACAGGAAAGATCACCTACAGCATCTACCTGTGGCACTACCCGTTCATCTCGGCCGCCGCCGGCCAGCTCGTGCCGCGGATCGGGCTCTGGCCGTCGGTGGTCGTCGCCGCAGTCTGCACCACGATCACGGCCTACTTCTCGAACCGCTTCATCGAGAAGCCCGTCATCGCGCGCCGGCCGAAGTGGGCGGACACCCCGCGTGGCCCGGCCCGCCCCGCGGCCGGCGCGGGCCCGGCGGGCGCCCCCGCCCAGGCGCCGGCCAAGGCCGGCCCGCGGGAGCCGCGGGAGCGGGACCTGTCCGAGTTGCCGGAGCTGCCCGAGCTGGAGCCGGTGCTCGCCGGTGTCGGCACGAGCGCCGCCGACGCCGGGCGGGCGGACGGGCGCGGTGGCCGGGCCGGCGCCCCGCCCCGGCCGGGAGACTGGTCGGACGGCGACGTCGACTGGGTGGACGAGGGTTACCCGGGCCGCGGCGGCCCGGCCGGGCACGGGCACGGGCCCGGGCCGGCCCGGTCCGGCTACTCCCACGATCCGGATTCGCAGCCGATGCCGGCCGTTCCGCGCCCGAGCGGGCCCCGGGCCGGCGACGTGGTCTACGACCGCGTCGACGGGCCACCCGTGTACGAACACGGGCCGGCGGTGGGCGCTACGCACGCCGGCGGGTTCGAGCCGACCCCCATCCCGGACTGGGCGGCCTACCCGGCCCTCAACCGCGGCCCCGGATCGGCCGCGGACGCGGGCCCGGCCATGGGCGCTCCCCGGCAGGGGCCGGCGGCGTCGATGGGCGGCGACACCATGAACCTCCACCTCCCCTCGACGTTCGACCCCGGCGCGCCCCCTGCCCACGGGACCGGCCCGCGGGCCGGGCGCGACCGCCCCGGCCGCCCGGCCGATCCCGCCGATCCCGGCCGCCTGCCCGGGGTCGCCCATCCGGCCGGCCACCGGCCCGGCCCGGCACCCGGCCACGCGCCCGCGTACGGCCACAGCCCCGCCCACGGCCAGGCCCTGGGTCACGTGCCGGGCCACGGTCACGTGCCGGGGCCCAGTCATGCGCCGGCGTATGGCCCCGGCCCGGGGAACGGCCACGGCCCTGCCCACGGCCACGGCCCGGCATACGGGCGGGGGCCCGGGGAGAGCAGGGGTCCCGGGCGTGACCAGGGCCTCGACCGTCTCGACGGAGCCGGGCACGGCCCCGCCGACCACGCCGGGGACCACGTGCTCGAGCCCGTCCGGGATCCGCGCGCCGGGCGCGAGCCCGCCGAGCCCGACCCGCTTTTCGGCCCGGTCCCGGGCGCGGGGCGCGACTGGTGAGAGCGATGGGACGTCCCGAGCAGCCCGGGTCATAACCTTCATCGGCGTGGTCGCCGTCGGATGCGGTGGGCACCGGAGCGAAGGGAAGTGTTCGGTGGTGGGTTCGAGCGTTGTCGCGATCGTCGGGGCCGGCCGGCTCGGCGGCGCCCTGATGTCCGGGCTGCTGCGGGCGGGGCGGACGCCGTCCGAGGTCGTCGCGGCCGAGCGCGACCCGGGCCGGGCCGCCGAGATCACCCGGCGGTACGGCGTCGAGGTGGTGGATCCCGCCACCGCGGCGGCGAAGGCCGGTGTCGTCGTCCTGGCGACCAAGCCGCAGGACATGGGCACGGTCCTCGCCCAGCTCGCTCCGCACGTCGCGCCCGGGGCGCTGGTCGTCTCAGTGGCGGCCGGGATCACCTCGGCGTTCGTCGCCGAGCGGCTGGCACCGGGCACCCCCGTCGTGCGGGTGATGACGAACACGCCGCTGCTCGTCGGCGAGGCGATGTCCGCGGTGTGCGCCGGGCCCGGCGCCGGCGACGAGCACGTCGCCGCGGTCGAGGAGATGCTCCGCCCGGTCGGTCGCGTCGTCCGGGTGACGGAGGCCCAGCTTGACGCGGTCACGGCCCTGTCGGGCAGCGGCCCGGCCTATTTCTTCTACCTGATCGAGGCGATGATCGAGGGCGGTGTGCTGCTGGGCCTGCCGCGCGCGCTGGCGGCCGAGCTCGTCGTGCAGACCGCCGCCGGATCCGCGCGCATGCTGCGCGATCCCGGCACCGGCGACCCGGGCGACCCGGGCGACCCGGGCGACTCGGATGGCGCGGGTGGGGCCGCGGGCGAGCACCCGTCGCTGCTGCGGGAGGCGGTCACCTCGCCCGGCGGGACGACCGTGGCCGCGCTGCGGCAGCTCGACCGCGGCGGGGTACGGGCGGCCGTCCTCGACGCGGTCGAGGCGGCGTGGGCGCGTTCCCGGGAACTCGGCGCGTCCTAGCGCCGTCCCGGCACCGGCCGGGATCCGCACCGGTCGTCTTGCCGGGGGGTTCCGGCGGGTAGGCTCGCTCGGAAAAACCTCGTCAACAGATCGGTCGGGTACGTGGGTTCCGTAATCAAGAAGCGTCGCAAGCGTATGGCCAAGAAGAAGCACCGCAAGCTGCTCAAGCGGACGCGAGTCCAGCGCCGTAACAAGAAGTAGCGGCGGCGGGCCGGCGGACGCCGGGGCGGCACGGATCAAGGGGCGCGGATCCCGGACGTGCCGCCGCGTCGTCGGCGGGTCCCTTCCGGCTGCCACGGTTCCCACCGTCAGGCCACGGTTCCCGCGGTCAGGCCCACTCACGTCGGCCCGCTGCGGCCGCTGTCCCGGCCCGGACAGCCGAGTAACAGACCCGTTTCACGCTGTGTGCTCATCCATGCGGTTCTGGTGACCGTATGGCAGGCTGGTTGCACGGCCGGCAACGACGCCGTCCGGGCACAGGGGGTCACATGGGCAGCGCGTGGATCACATTCATGTCCGACTACGGAGTTGACGGCGCCTACGTCGGCGTCTGTCACGGGATCATCGCCCGGCACGCGCCGGACGCCCGGGTCCTCGACCTGTGCCACTCGATCGCGCCGCAGGACATCGGCCAGGCGGCCGTGACGCTGGTCGGCGCGGTCGGCTACCTGCCGACGGGAATCCACCTCGTGGTCGTCGAGCAGCTCGACGCCAGCGGCTACACCCGCGGTGTCGTCGCCCGCGCCGCGGACGGATCGACGTTCGTCGCCCCGGACAACGGCGTCGCCTCGCTGGGCTGGGAGGCCCTGGGTGGCGTCGAGGAGGCCTACGAGATCTCCAATCCGGACCTCTGGCTCCCGCTGCCCACCGCCGTCTTCCGCGGCCGTGACGTCTACGCGCCGGTCGTGGCGCGGCTCGCGACGGGCCTGCCTCCGGCTGACGTCGGCCCCAGGATCGACCCGGGGGAGCTGGTCGTCGTGGAGCCACGGGTGTGCCACGTGGACGACGACCACGTCCACGGCGAGGTGGTCTCGGTGGACCACTTCGGGAACCTCTCGTTGAACATGACCAGGGCCGAGCTCGAGGCCGCCGGCATCCTGCTCGGGGACAGGGTGGAGGTGCGCGCCGACGGTCGGCTGCTCACCATGCCCTTCGCGCACACCTACGGCGAGGTCCCGCCCGGCGAGATCGCGCTCTGCGAGGACGCGCTGCGCCAGGTCATGATCGCGGTGAACTGCGGGCGGGCGGCCGAGGTGCTGCGCCTGCGGCGCGGCGACGCCGTCGTCGTCGCCCAGGTCCCCCGGGACGGCGCCCGGATCCCGGTGAGCGCGGTGCGTGGGCTCGCCTGACGCCGGAGCGTGGTGCGCGAGCGGGTCTGACACGACTGGCATCCCGTGTCGTGCGTCGCCCGACCACAGTCTTGCTACTTTCCGTAGTTGTTCATGCGCTTTGATGTGACGCTACGCAGCGATGAGGGTGGTGCGCGGCGTACGATGACCCCGCGAGGCCGGCCGCTGGCCGAGTCGGTAGGTCATGCCGGGGAGGCGACCATGAGGCCACGTCGCGTGCTTGTGACAGGGGTGTCGCGTCCGCTGGGCGCCGAGGTCGCGGCCGCACTCGCCGCTGACCCCGAGATCGTCGACGTGGTCGGGGTCGACACCATCGCCCCGACGGCGGATCTCGGCCGGACCCAGTTCGTTCGGGTGGACATCCGAAACCCGCTGATCGCGAAGGTCATCTCCACCGCCGCCATCGACACCGTCCTGCATCTGAGTGTGCTCGCCACGCCGCTCGGCGCCGGCGGGCGCACGGCGATGAAGGAGATCAACGTCATCGGGACGATGCAGCTCCTCGCCGCCTGCCAGAAGACCCCCGGGGTGAAGAAACTGGTGGTGAAGTCGACGACGTCGATCTACGGCTCGTCGCCGCGCGACCCCGCGCTGTTCACCGAGGAGATGGAACCGCGCGGCCTTCCCGGCGGCGGTTACGCCAAGGATGCCGTCGAGGTCGAGGGGTACGTCCGAGGCTTCGGCCGGAGGCGCCCCGACATCGCGGTGACGGTGCTGCGCCTGGCGAACGTGCTCGGCCCGCGAGTGGACAGCCCGCTCGCGCGGTACCTCGACCTCCCGCTGGTCCCGACGGTCCTCGGCTTCGACCCGCGGATTCAGCTGCTGCACTCCGACGACGCGATGGCGGTACTCCTGAAGGCCACCCGGGAGACCCACGCCGGCACCTTCAACGTGGCCGGGGACGGCGTGCTCCTGCTCTCGCAGGCGATCCGGCGGGCCGGGCGGCCGGCGCTGCCGGTGCCCTTCCCCGCGATCGGGTCGTTGGGCAACATCGCCCGCCGGCTGCGGCTCGTCGACTTCTCCTCCGAGCAGCTCGGGTTCCTCGCGCACGGGCGCGCGGTGGACACCACCAAGCTCAAAGAGGTGTTCGGATACGTTCCTCAGTACACGACCGTCGCGACGTTCGACAGTTTCGTCCAGGACCGCGGACTGCGGTTCACCATCGACCACGAGCTGGTCTCGCGGGTGGAGCACGGCCTTCAGGGCGTGCTCGCCCGACGTCGGCTGCTCGGCACGTCCTGATGGGCGAGCGGGACACCAGCTCGCGGAGAGGGGCCGACGTGCCGATGCCACCGGATGGACGCGCCGGTCCCCCGGGGGCGGCCGGTCCGCCGCCGCCGCGACCCGAGGGGACCAGGCGCTCGCCCAACGGGACGAGCGCGCGCGCGACCGGCGCCGCGAGTCGGACGGTCCGGCCTGGTTCCGGACGATCCGGTTCCAGCCGGGCCGGCACCGGCAGCCAGCGCGAGCCCGGAACGCGGGCGGGCCTCGACGGCCTCGATGACCTGGCCGCCCTCCCCGGCCGGGAAGGTGCCGGTGCTCTGAACGGCTCGAGCGGCCCGAACGGCGCCGACCGTCCAGGCGGTGCTGACGCCGCCGGCCGTTCTCGCGGTGCCGACGGTGCCGACCGTTCACGTGATGCGGGCGGTCCGGGCGGCCCGGCCGGTGCCGGCACCGGCACCGGCACCGGCCCTGGCGGCAAGGCGGGCCCTGGTAGCGGCGCGGATCCTGGTGGCGAGGCGGTCGGGCCACCGGCCGAGCCGGCCGCGGACGCCGGTGAGCTGGAGCGGGTGCTCGCCGAGCTGCTCGCCTTCCTGCGGCGCCGCATCACCGGGGACTACACGGTGGACGAGCACGGCTTCGACCCCGACCTGACCGAGCACATCGTGGCGCCGCTGCTGCGCCCGATCTACCGGAGCTACTTCCGGGTCGAGACCCGGGGCCTGGAGAACATCCCGGACAAGGGCGGGGCGCTCGTCGTCTCGAACCACTCGGGGACGGTACCCCTCGACGCGCTGATGACCGCCCTGGCGATTCTCGACCACCACCCGGCCCACCGTCACCTGCGGATGCTGGCCGCGGACCTGGTGTTCGCCCTGCCGTTCCTCGCGCCGTTGGCCCGCAAGACCGGCAACACCCTCGCCTGCCAGGCGGACGCCGAGCGTCTGCTGGGAGCGGGGCATCTGGTCGGGGTGTGGCCGGAGGGCTTCAAGGGCATCGGCAAGCCGTTCAGCGACCGCTACAAGCTCCAGCGGTTCGGCCGCGGCGGGTTCGTCTCCGCGGCGCTGCGTACCGGGGTGCCGATCGTCCCGTGCACGGTCGTGGGCGCCGAGGAGATCTACCCGATGGTCGGCAACGCCAGGACACTGGCGCGGCTGCTGGGGCTGCCCTACCTCCCGATCACGCCGACCTTCCCCTGGCTGGGGCTGCTGGGGCTCGTCCCGCTGCCGAGCAAGTGGATCATCGAGTTCGGTGAGCCGGTGGACACCACCGAGTACACGCAGGCCGCGGCCGAGGACCCGATGCTCGTCTTCGAGCTCACCGACCGCATCCGCGAGACGATCCAGCACACGCTGTACGGCCTGCTGATGCAGCGCCGCTCGGTGTTCTTCTGATCGCCGCGGCCCGACGGCCTCCGCCGGGCCCGCGTCATCCTGACCGTCAGGTTCCGCCGTAGCGGCGGCGCAGCGCCATGCCGGCAGCGACGCCGCCGCCGAGGGCACCGATCCCGGCGGCCGTCGGGATGCCGATCTTGGCCGCCTTGCGGGCCGTCCGGAAGTCCTTGATCAGCCAGCCGCGCTCCTTGGCGACGGCGCGCAGGTCCGGGTCCGGGTTGATGGCCACGGGATGGCCGACGAGGGAGAGCATCGGCAGGTCGTTCACCGAGTCGGAGTAGGCCCAGCAGCGGGACAGGTCGAGGCCCTCCCGTTCGGCCAGCGCCTGCACGGCCGCGCCCTTGGCCGGCCCGTGCAGCGGCTCCCCGACGAGGTGCCCGGTGTACTTGCCGTCCGCCACCTCGCTGACGGTGCCCAGCGCGCCGGTGAGGCTCAGCCGCCGGGCGATGATCGAGGCCAGCTCCACCGGGGTGGCGGTGACCAGCCAGACCCGCTGCCCGGCGTCGAGGTGCTGCTGGGCCAGGGCGTGGGTGCCCGAGTAGATCTGCTGGGCCATCCGCTCGTCGTAGATCTCCTCGCCGTACCGGACGATGTCCGTCACGCTGCGTCCGGCGACGAACGCCAGGGCCGCCTCCCGGGCGTCCCGCATCCCGTTCGGGTCCTCCAGGCCGCGCAGCCGGTAGCTGACGTGCTGCCAGCCGAACTTCAGCAGGTCACGGGAGTCGAAGAAGTCGCGGGCGGCCAGCCCGCGGGCGAAGTAGAAGATGGACGCGCCGGCCATCATCGTGTTGTCGACGTCGAAGAAGGCGGCGGCGGACTCGTCCGGCGGGGCCTTGGCCACCTCCTCGGCGGCCACCTTCAGCGCGGCCGTCGCCGCCGCCTCCGCGGCCTCGCGGCCACCCAGGTGATCCTTGCGTCGTCGCACTCTCATGGTCATCTCCGTGCCGGTCCGGTCGCCGTCGCCGGTGGCCGACCGGCCCGGTCCTGGCCACGCCCGCCGACATCCGGAGCGAATCTGGTTGCCCGGCCGCGTCGAGTGCCGCGCCGTGTGGTCAGCCTACGACCCGCGGCGCCGCCGGGACCGCATGGTGGGCCATCCGCGGTCAGTCGGCGCGAACAGTCAGTCGGTGCGCGCCGTGGGCAGATGCCGGGCCAGCGTCCGCACGGCCCGTAGCTGCAGCGCACGCACCGCGCCCTCCTTCTTGTTCATCGCCCGCGCGGTCTCCCGGACGGACAGCCCCTCGAGGAACCGCAGCGTCACGCACTCCCGCTGCTCCGGCCCGAGTGTTCCCAGTGCCTCGAGCACCTCGCGGATGTCCAGCGCGGCCAGCACCGCGTCCTCCGGGCCGGGAACGGCGGCGCCCGCGCCCGGGCGGCCGTCCGCGGCCGCGAGCAGGTCGGCGGTCGGGAACTCCAGCCGGGCCCGGCCCGAGCGGGCGAGGTCCACGATGTGGTTGCGGGCGATGGTGACCAGCCAGGCCCCGATGTCGCGGCCCTGCCACTCGAAGGTCGAGATCCGGGTCAGCGCCCGTAGGAACGTCTCGGAGACCACGTCCTCGGCCACCGCGCGGTTGCCGCCGACGCGGTAGTAGGCGTAGCGGTAGAGGAACTCGGCGTACCGGTCGTAGATGAGGCCGAAGGCCTCCCGCTCCCCGCGGATCGCCCGACCGACGAGATCGGCGTCCCTGCGCGGGTCGGGCATGCCCAGACCGTCCGCTGGACCGTCGGTGAAGGGACGGACGTCCTTCGTGCGCGGCCCGGCCGGCTCGACCCGGATGGAGTGAGCGGTCGCCGTCCGGGCGGTGGCCATCGCGGCGCCCAGCAGCACCGGGAGCACGCCGAGCAGCCCTGCCCGGTGGGCACGGGCGATCTCCGCGCGCAGGGTGGCGACGCCGACGGCCAGCGGGTCGCCGAACTGGGACGGCGCCGCCGCGGCAGGGGCCCACCGCGCCGCGGCCGGAGTGAGGCCCCGGCGCGCCGTCGCCGGGGCGAAGGTCGACCGCGCCGCGGCCGGGGCGAGTGCCCACCGTGGCGCCGCCGGTGCCGCGGGCAGGGTGGCCGGTGCCGCGGGCAGGCGCATGCGGGCTCCCGAACATGGACGTCGCGGGCGGTCGCGATCTTCGCGGGCGAGGGGCGGGGCCGGGTCACTGCCGTGGTGCTCTGGTGACCTGCCGTCGTGTCGCGGTGACCTGGTGTGTTGGCCTGGTGGCGCGTGGTACTTCGGTGCCGGCCGAGGTGCGGAGGATGGCCGGACAACGACTCCACCATAGTCGCCGAGTAGCTGGCTGTAGCCGGTTGGCTGACGGTGGGGACTGGGAACCGTACCGTGAGCCCGGTTACCGGCGACTGTCGGGGCGGCCACGCAGGGGCAGTATCCCTGCTGTGGCGGGGGACTATCGTCGATGAGATGACCGAGGTCGCCGCCGGGACGTCCGGGCCCAACCACGAACAGGGCCCCCAAGGGGCCACATCGACCCCCGCGCATGTCGCCGGTGACCACGTCGCCGCCGACAGCCCTGCCGGTGACGGCGCCGCCGGTGGCGAGGTGCCCGGCGTCCGGATCACCCTGCTCACCCGGGTGGGCTGCCACCTGTGCGACGACGCGCGCCAGGTGATCGAGCGGGTGAGCGCCGATGTCGGGGCCGGCTGGCGGGAGCTCGACGTCGACGCCGACCCGCGCACGGCGGACACCTACGGCGACCGGGTCCCGGTGATCCTGGTCGACGGCCGGGAGCACGGCTACTGGCGGGTGGAGGAGCAGCGGCTGCGGCGTGCGCTCGCCGGTGACCGGTGGTCCTGGCTGACCGGCAGGTCCGGTGGCTCAGGCCGGTCCGGCAGGAGCCCCGCATCGGGAACTTCGTGAATCCCTTCACGAAGTCGTAGACTCGACGGGTCCGCAGATGCGGTCGTCGGCCGCGGTGACCGCCGGGTCGGGCACGCCCGTTCGGCCCGCACCGGCCTCCGGGCCGGCGTCGCGGCCGCCGCTGAGGCCGGCTGCGAGGCCGGAATCAGGACCGGCCCAGAGGTCGGCATCGGGCGGTAGTGCCGCCGGCCCGCACTGTCGAGCAACGTCGGGAGCCGCGGATGGGTCAACCTCGGCGGGGTGCCGGGCGGGTACCGGGGCGGTCGCCGGTGCCCGAGGCGACGGTGGCCAGGTTGCCCCTCTACCTCCGTGTGCTGACGGCGCTCGGCGAGCGCGGCGTGCACACGGTGTCCTCGGACACGCTCGCCGCGGCCGCCGGCGTGACGTCGGCGAAGGTACGCAAGGACCTCTCCCAGCTCGGCTCGTACGGCACGCGCGGAGTCGGGTACGACGTGGGTGTGCTCCTTGAGTGCATATCGGCCGAGCTCGGCCTGACCGAAGACCGCTCGGTTGTCCTCGTTGGCGTGGGTAACCTCGGGCATGCACTTGCCGGATACGGCGGCTTCCATGCCCGAGGGTTCCGCATCGCGGCATTGGTGGACGCTGATCCGTCCAGGGTGGGTGAGCGGGTCGGTGAGGTCGTCGTTCGCCCGGTCGACGAGCTGGAGGCGGTCATCGAGGACTGCCAGGTGACCATCGGCGTGATCTCCACGCCGGCGGCCGCGGCGCAGAGCGTCTGCGACCGCCTCGTGGCAGCGGGCGTGACCAGCATCCTGAACTTCGCCCCCACGGTGCTTTCGGTGCCCGAGGGAGTGGATGTGCGTAAGGTCGACCTTGCCCTGGAACTGCAGATTCTCTCCTTTCACGAAGCGCGTAAACGTCCGTCGCCAGGCCGGGCCCCCGGCGCGGGGGGCGTGGTGGTCGGCGATCAGCCGGGGTCGGGCGGATTCGTGGATGACGAGGCTGGTGAGGTCGTGCGGATGACCCGTCGGATGGTGCCACCGTCACCCTTGGCGCAGCCTTCACCGCTGGCGCGGCCGGTGGCGCGGCAGTCGCGGGCGGCACAGGCGGCACAGGCACCGGAGGCGGCACGGACGGCGCAGGCGCCGGAGGTGCCGATGCCGGCCGCCACTCACGGGGGTGAGGCGGAGTGAGCCTGCTCGCGGTGGGCCTGAACCACCGGACGGCCCCGACCTCGCTGCTCGAGCTCGCCGCGGTCTCCGCCGACGACGCGCCGAAGGTGCTGCACGACCTCGTCGCGGCGGATCATCTCAGCGAGGCGGTGCTGCTCTCCACCTGCAACCGCACCGAGATCTACGCCGAGGTGGAGACCTTCCACGGCGGTCTGGCCGACATCTCCGACCAGCTGAGCCGGGTGTGCGGGGTACCGCTGACCGATCTCGCCTCGCACCTGTACGTCCACCATGAGGCCCGCGCCGTCAGCCACCTCTTCTCGGTGGTCTGCGGCCTCGACTCGATGCTGGTCGGCGAGACGCAGATCCTCGGCCAGGTCCGCGCCGCGTTCCGGCTGGCCCAGTCTGCCGAGGTGACCAGCGGCACGCTCGCCAACCTGTTCCAGACCGCGCTGCGGGTCGGCAAGCGGGCTCACACCGAGACCTCCATCGACGCCGCGGGGGCCTCGATCGTCTCGGTCGGCGTCCGGATGGCCGCCTTCGACCTGCAGGCCCGCCGGCCGGACATGCTCGTCGCGCCCGTCGCGTCCCCCGGATGCGACCCGGGTGACGCGGTGGAGGCGCTGCTGCGCCCCGAGCTGACGGCCCCGGTCGAGGTGGCGGGCCCCGCCCCGCTCGCCGGGGCCCGGGTGCTGATCATCGGGGCCGGTGCGGTCGGTTCGCTGGCGGCCCAGACCGTGCGCCGGGCCGGCGCCGGTGACGTCGTCGTCGCGAACCGGACGGCGGCCCGCGCGGCCCGGGTCGCCGATCTGCACGACGCCCGCGCGGTCGGGCTGGCCGAGATCGCCCACGAGGTCGGCCGCGCGGATCTCGTGATCTCGTCGACCGGAGCCTCCGGGCTCGTCGTCGGCCACGACGCGGTGCGCGCCTCGCTGGCGGGCCGCGGCGCCCGGCCGCTGGTCTTCCTCGACCTCGCGCTGCCGCGCGACATCGACCCGGCGGTGCGCGAGCTCCCCGGGGTGACCCTGATCGACATCGAGGCCCTGCGGGTCGCCCTGGACGGGGCGCAGGTGGCCCATGACGTGGAGGCCGTCCGGGCCCTCGTGACCGCCGAGGTGGCCGGGTTCCTCGACCGGCGGCGTGCCGAGCGGGTCGCCCCGACCGTGGTGGCGCTGCGGGCCCACGCGGCGGCGGTGGTGCGCGACGAGCTGGACCGGCTGCGCACCCGCCTGCCCGACCTTGACAACCGTGAGTGGGACATGGTCTCCGGCACTGTGCGGCGGGTCGTCGACAAGCTGCTGCATGCGCCCACGGTGCGCGTCCAGCAGCTCGCCGAGGCGCCTGGTGGTGACTCCTACGCCGAGGCCCTGCGCGAGCTCTTCGACCTGCCGCGTGACGTGCCGGCCATCGTCTCCGCCCCTGATCTGGATCTGGTGGAGAGAACGTGACAGTGACCCGAGGGCCCGAGGCACGAGCGCACGCGCTCCTGGCAGGGCGGCCGCTGCGACTGGGCACCCGGCGTTCCGCGCTGGCGCGGGCTCAGTCCGAGAAAGTGGCCGAGACGCTGCGGACCCGGCTGCGCCATCCCGTCGAGCTCGTCCCCATCGTCACCGCGGGTGACCAGTCGCAGGTGGCGATCAGTCAGATCGGCGGGACGGGGGTCTTCGTCAGCGCGCTGCGTGACGCCCTGCTCGCCGGTGAGATCGACCTCGCGGTCCACTCGCTCAAGGACCTGCCGACGGCCACCCCGGACGGGCTCGTCCTGGCCGCCGTCCCGCGCCGGGCCGACACCCGGGACGTCCTCGTCTCGCCCAGCGGCCGGCGCCTGAGCGAGCTGGGTCCGGGCGCGCGGGTCGGGACGGGGTCGCCGCGGCGGGCCGCCCAGCTGCTCGCGCTCGGCCACGGCTTCGAGGTCGTCCCGATCCGCGGCAACGTCGACACCCGGATCAAGAAGGCCATCGACGGCGAGGTGGACGCGGTGGTGCTCGCGCACGCCGGCCTCGACCGCCTCGACCGCCTCGACGCGGTCACCGAGATCATCTCACCCGAGGTGATGCTGCCCGCTCCCGGGCAGGGCGCGCTGGCGATCGAGTGCGTGCGCACCCCGGCCGGCGGCGGACCAGCCCACGACCAGACCGGACCAGAAGCGGGCCAGGGCTTCGATGAGGGGCTCGCGGAGCTGCTACGGTTTGTGCTCGACGACGCAACGTCCTCCGTCGCGGTCCGAGCCGAGCGTGCCTTCCTGGCGGGCATCGAGGCCGGTTGTACCGCTCCGGTAGGTGCTCTGGCCCATGTGCTTCCGGGTACCGACGCACGCCCGGTCGCGGGCGGTGACGATGCGCCCGCCGTGGGTGAGATCCGCCTGCGGGCGGTGGTCGCCGCGCCGGATGGAGGCAGGGTCCTGCGGCGCGAGCTCACCGGTTCTGCCGTCGACCCGGAGGCGCTCGGGCAGCGCCTCGCGGACGAGCTGTTGTCCGCCGGAGCACACACGCTGATGGGAACAAGCTGAGCATGGCCACCCGACGTACCAAGAAGCCCGTGTCCCCGGTCGCGCTTGTGGGCGCCGGTCCCCGTGATCCGGGGCTGCTCACGGTCCTCGCCGTGGAGACTCTCACCGCTGCCGACGTGGTGGTCGCCGACCCGGACGTACCGTCCGAGGTGGTCGAGTCGCTGTCGGCCGAGGTGCTGCGGATCGGTGACCTCGACGCCCCGAAGCCGGTGCGGGACGCGGAGGCCGCGACCGCCGCGGTCGTCAGCCGGGCACGGGCCGGGGACAAGGTCGTCCGGCTCTACGCCTCGGACCCGTGGCTGACCCGGATCGGCGCGGCGGACGCGCAGTCGCTGGCCAAGGCCAAGATCCCCTACCGGGTGGTTCCCGGTATCTCGACCTCCGCCGCGGTCGCGACCTACGCCGGTGTCGCGCCGGGCAGCCCGGTCACCTTCGCCAGCACGTCGGGTGTCTTCTCGTCCTCGGGCTCGGTCGCCTCGGCCTCACCGTTCGGCGTCGGCGACCCGGTCGGCCCGCTCACCCCGCCCCCCTTCGGGACGTCCCGCCTCGGCGGCCGGTCGATGCCGAGCCTCGGCGGCGGCCCGCTGGGCGTGGGCGGCGGCTTCGGCGCGCCCCTCGGCCTGGGCACCCCTACCGGCTTCGGTGGTCTCGGCGTGCCCACCACACCGGGCGACGTCGACTGGGGCGCGCTCGCGCAGGCCCCCGGCACGCTGATCGTCACCGCCGGCCCCACCGAGATCGGCAAGGTGGCGACCGCGCTGGTCGAGCACGGCCGCGCCGGTGACACCCCCGTCGCGGTCACCGTCGACGGCACGACCACCGACCAGCGCACCGTCACCTCGACCCTCGACCGGATCGAGGCCGACGTCGCGCCGATGCTCAACGCCACCGCGAACCCGCCGAACGAGGTCATCATCTCCGTCGGCCCGGTCGTCGCGACCCGGGCGAAGCTGTCCTGGTGGGAGACCCGCGCCCTGTTCGGCTGGACGGTGCTGGTGCCCCGGACGAAGGAGCAGGCGGCGATCCTCTCCGACTCGCTGCGCGCCCACGGGGCGAGTCCGCTGGAGGTGCCGACGATCGCCGTCGAGCCGCCGCGGACGGCCGCGCCGATGGAGCGCGCCATCACCGGGCTGGTCTCCGGCCGCTACCAGTGGGTCGCCTTCACCTCGGTGAACGCCGTCAAGGCCGTGCAGGAGAAGGTCGAGGAGCGCAGCCTGGACGCCCGCGCCTTCGCCGGCGTCAAGGTCGCCGCGATCGGCGAGGCCACCGCGGACGCGCTGCGCGCCTTCGGTATCCGCCCCGACCTGGTGCCCGCCGGCCAGCAGTCCAGCGAGGGCCTGCTCGAGGACTGGCCCGAGTTCGACGAGTCGCTCGACCTGCTCGACCGGGTTCTCCTGCCGCGCGCCGACATCGCCACCGACACCCTCGTCGCCGGCGTCAAGGACCGCGGCTGGCAGGTGGACGACGTCACCGCCTACCGGACGGTGCGCGCCGCGCCGCCGCCCGCGCCGATCCGCGAGGCCCTCAAGGGCGGCCGGGTCGACGCGGTGGTCTTCACCTCCTCCTCCACGGTGCGCAACCTGGTCGGAATCGCCGGCAAGCCGCACGAGACCACCGTTATCGCGGTGATCGGCCCGGCGACGGCCGCGACCGCCCAGGAGCTCGGCCTGCGGGTGGACGTCCAGGCGACCGAGGCGTCGATCCCGTCGCTCGTCGCGTCGCTGGCGGAGTTCGCCGCCGAGCACCGCGAGGAGCTCGGCAAGGTCGGCCCGCTCGCCGCCAGGCTGCCCAAGCCGCGCCGGGGTTCCCGGCGGTGATCGCGGGGCCCGGGCGGTCGGCCGTCGGTTTCCCCGTGGCGCGCCCGCGGCGGCTGCGCCGCGGGGCCGCGCTGCGGCGGATGGTGGCCGACGTCCGGCTGCACCCCGCCGACCTCATCCTGCCGATGTTCGTCCGGGAGGGTGTGACCGAGCCGGTCCCGATCTCCTCGATGCCCGGCGTCGTGCAGCACACCCGTTCCTCGCTGCGCAAGGCGGCGGCTGAGGCGGCCGCGGCCGGTGTCGGCGGCATCATCCTGTTCGGCGTGCCCGAGCACAAGGACGCCCGCGGCTCGTCCGCCGACGACCCGGCCGGCATCGTCCAGCTCGCCATCGCCGACCTCGTGTCCGAGGTCGGCGGCGACACGGTGATCATGGCTGACCTCTGCCTGGACGAGTACACCGACCACGGTCACTGCGGCCTGCTCACGGCCACGGGCGAGGTCGACAACGACGCGACCCTCGTCCGCTACGGCGAGATCGCGCTGGCCCAGGCCGCCGCCGGCGTCGAGATGATCGCCCCCAGCGGCATGATGGACGGCCAGGTCGCGGCGATCCGCACCGCCCTGGACGGCGGTGGCCACACCGACATCCCGATCATGGCCTACTCGGCGAAGTACGCCTCGGCCTTCTACGGCCCGTTCCGGGAGGCCGCCCTGTGCGCCCCCCAGTTCGGCGACCGGGCCGGCTACCAGCAGGATCCAGCCCGTTCGGCCGGTGAGGCGCTGCGCGAGGTGGCGCTGGACCTGGCCGAGGGCGCGGACGCCGTGATGGTCAAGCCCGCCCTGGCCTACCTGGACGTCCTGCGCGCGGTCGCCGACTCCGTGGACGTCCCGGTCGCCGCCTACCAGGTCTCCGGCGAGTACGCGATGGTCGAGGCCGCCGCGGCCAACGGGTGGCTCGACCGCGACCGGGTCATCATGGAGACGCTTACCGCCATCCACCGGGCGGGAGCCGACATCATCCTCACCTACTGGGCGGCCGAGGTCGCGGAGCGGCTGACCTCCCGCCGCTAGCCGCCAGCCACCAGCCAGCCTCCGGCCGCCGCCAGGTTCGGGCCGCGGCCGGAGGCGTTGGTCAGAGGCGGCCGGTCAGGGTGTAGCCGGCCTCCTCGACGGCGGCCTGGACGGCCGCGTCGTCCAGCTCGCCGGTGCTCGTCACGGCCACCCGGCCACTGGGAGCGTCGGCGTCCACGGACGTCACCACAGGCAGCCGCGAGATCTCCTCGCTGACCGCCGCGGCGCAGTGCCCGCAGGTCATCCCGGTGACGCTGTAAGTGGTCACGATGCTGGTGACGGACATGGCGACGCCTCCTCGCGATGCTTTCGTCCGAACGGTTCCCAATACCCACCGAACCCTACGCCCATACCCTCCCCCCGTAGGGTTCTCCGTCGCGTCACACGGGCCACAAGGAAAAACGGCAAGCGCCATCCCGCCACACATCGGGCCGCCCGGCCTGACCGGAGGCCGGTTTGGTCAGAGGGAGCGTTGGTAGGCGCGGAAGGCCTGGGTGGCCAGGGCGGTGGCGGTGAGGGCGGCGGCGGCCAGGGCGGCCACCCGCCAGCCGGCCAGTGCCCAGTTCGGGTCGGCGGCGATGGTCTCGCGCGCCGCCGAGACAGCCCAGTCCAGCGGGTTCGCGAGCGCGATCGGCCGGATCCAGCCGGGCAGCAGGTCGCGGGACATCATCGCCGTCGAGAGGAAGGTCAGCGGCAGCGCGAGGAAGTTGGTCGCCGCGACCAGTGACTCCTCACGGCGGACGAGCAGCGCCAGCGCCATGGACAGCGCGGCGACCACGGTGCCGAGCGCGATCGCGACCAGGACCAGCACGAGCAGTCCGACGGCACCGCCCCCGTAGTCGGTTCCCAGCGCCCAGCCGAGCAGCAGGATGATCACGGTCTGGACGGTCGTCATCAGCGCCTGGTAGGCAAGGCAGCCACCGATGATCGCCCAGCGGCTCGCCGGGGCGGCGAGGATCCGGTCCATGACCCCGCGCTCCATGTCCGTGATGAAGCCCATCCCGGCCCAGCCGGCGCTGAAGAACGCCGACATCATCACAACGCCCGGTGTCAGGTAGTCGAAGTAGGAGTCGTCGCCGAATCCGGGTATGTCCGCGACTCCGCGGAACAGCGACCCGAAGAGCGGCAGCCACACCACGGCCTGGACCAGGCTGATCGACAGGTAGGCCGGCTGGCGCAGCAGCGCGCGCACGTTGCGCACGAAGAACGCGGCGAGCTGCCCGCCCCCGGACACGCGGGCCGGCCTGGCGCTCCCCGCCGCCGGTCCCGTCAGCACGGAGCTGCTCATCGGACGTCCCCCTGTCCGGTGCCCGAGCCGTGCTCGCCTGCCGTGCCCGACTGGCCTGCCGTGCCCGGCGTGACCGGCGTGCGTGGGGTGTCCGGCGTGCGTGGGGTGTCCGGCATAGGTGGGGTGTCCGGAGGGCTCGCGGCGGCGTCCGGGTCCCCGGAACGGGCTTCGGGCCGCATGCGGCGCCCCACGTGGCGCAGGTAGACGTCGTCCAGGGAGGGCCTGGCGATCGTCGCCGACGCCACCGCCAGCCCGGCGCCGTCCAGCGCCGCGATGACCGCCGGCAGGGTCGCGGCGCCGCCGGACACCCGGCTGCGTACCTGTCGGCCCTCGACGGCCACGTCCAGCACTCCGGGGACGGCGGCGAGGAGCTCGCGAACCCGGGCCGCCTGCTCGGCGCCCTCGTGCGTCCGGTCGCCCTCCGGGTGGGCGGCGAGCTCGAGGTTCACCGAGTCACCGCGCAGCTCGCTGCGCAACGTGTCGGGACTGCCCTCGACGACCACGCGCCCACCCTCGACGATCGCGACCCTGGCGGCGAGGCGGTCGGCCTCCTCGAGGTAATGCGTGGTCAGCAGGATGGTCAGCCCGTCGGCGGTGAGGTCGGCGATCTCCCGCCACATGGCCGACCGGGCCTGCGGGTCCAGGCCCGTCGTCGGTTCGTCGAGGAACAGCACGGACGGACGGTGGACGAGGCCGACGGCGACGTCCAGCCGGCGCAGCATCCCCCCGGAGTAGGTGCGGGCGAGCCGGTCGGCAGCGGCGCCGAGGTCGAAACGGTCGAGGAGCTCGTCGACCCGGCGGGTCAGCCGGGAGCCGCCCAGCCCGTAAAGGCGGCCCTGTAGCCAGAGGTTCTCCCGGCCGGTGGCGTCCAGATCCGTGCCGGATTTCTGGGTGACCAGGCCGATCGACCGGCGTACCAGGCCGGGATCGCGGCGGACGTCGTAGCCGGCGACGCTGGCCGTGCCCGAGTCCGCGCGGGACAACGTGCTCAGGATTTTGACGGTGGTCGACTTGCCGGCCCCGTTCGGCCCGAGCAGGCCGAACACCGTTCCCGCCGGAACCGTGAAGCCGATGCCGGCCAGGGCCGGGACGGGCCGGGCCCCGCGTCCTCGGCCGGGGTACGACTTGTGCAGGTCGGCGACGGTTATCGCCGCGGTCGGGCCGGGCGGGCTCGCGGCCCCCCGGGGCGTCGCGCCCGCCGCGGGTGCGGCGGACGCCTTGGACGGTGCTGCCATGGGATGTCCCTGGTTGGTGATACCGCCCGCTCGGGCGGTGCAGGCCCAGGCCGCACCGGGTGATCCCGGCGCGGCCGCTGTCAGGGCGCACGCCGACCGCGTCCGGCCCGTGCCCGGGGCCGGACGCCGTGGCGGCGCCGTCCGGGGCGAGCGGAGCCGGCCTTGCCGCGTACCAGGGACGGTTATCGTCGACCTGGGAAGGTGTCCGGTACGCGCGGTGGGAACACCGCGAGGTCGGGCGCTCGCCGGGCGGGTCCCCGGCGCCGGTGTTGCCGCACCGGTGCGGGGGACCCGTCGTCGTCACGTCGTCATCGCGGCCCCCCGCCGGTGGTGTCGCCGCCGCCCTCGATCGCCGCGGGCCTGCCGGAGAGCGTCTCCATCTCGGCGAGCAGCGCCGGTGTCAGCTCGCCCCACCGGCCTCCGGCGATCTTCTCCTTCACCGCGGTGACCAGCGCGTGCATCTCCTCCGGCCGGGCGGCGTCGGCGTGGAAGACGTCCCAGAGCTCGATGCCGTCCAGCTCGCGGGTGGCGATCGAGGTGATGAGGGCGTCCACGAAGCGCAGCTCGGCGTCCCGCAGGGCGTCGACGTACTCGCCCTCCAGGCGGAAGATCCGGGGCAGGTTCTCGACCGTGGCCAGCCGCGCGGTGGCCTTCGCCGCCTCGGACTCCTCGAGCAGCCGCTGCCGCCGCTCGCTCAGCATGCGGACGGCGTCGTCCGGTGGCAGCACGGGGAGCAGTGAGAGGGCCGCCTCGAAGCGGGTGTACTCCTTCACCGGCGTGCTGACGAGCTCCGCCATCCAGTCGTCCAGCTCGACCCGTCCGGCGTCGGTGATCGCGTAGATCTTCCGCTCCGGGCGGCGGCCCTCGCGCACGGTCCGGGTCGCGACGATGCAGCCGGCGCGTTCCAGGCTCTCGACGACCGTGTAGAGCGAGCCGAAGTTGAGCTTGATGCTGTCGGCCTTGCGCCGCTCACGCAGCGTCGTCGAGATCTCGTAAGGGTGCATCGGACGCTCGTTCAGCAGCGCCAGGACGGCCAGGGCGAGCGGATTCGACATCCTGCGCCGTGCCATGAGTTCTCCGTCCTCCGTCCGCGGCTCGCGTGCCGCCCGGTGCCCCTGCCGCCCGTGCCTGGGCTGCTGGCCCGCGTCCCGTGTTTCTGTGCTGCTTGGCGCCGATTACTCGCCGCCGAGTATCAGGGTTCGGATGGCTGAAGGTCAACCGCCGTTCCTGGGCTGGCGGGCCTGGGTTGGCGGGGGAGTCGGGCCGGTGGCCCGTGTGGGGAAGGTCGCCTAGGACAACCGCGCCTATCGATCATCGGTGCGGGCGGAGGCGCCCCGGGCCCGGTTCCGGCATTATCAGGACATCCACCGGGCCCGCAAGGTCCGCCGGGCGCCCGTCGAGTTCGCGGCGGGGCATACCATCGTCACTGGCGGCCAAGCAAGACCCGGGTAGATGAAGGATTAGGGTCTGGTTCGTCCCCGGCGCGCAGGTGCCGGGTCGGGACGAAAGTTGGTAACCGGGAGCCGCCGCCGGTGGGCGGCCGGGGCAGACCCCCGTCCGCCGGCGGCCTCGGTCGGTGCCGACCGCTCCGGCCCCGCTCCCGGCGCCGGATCCGCGGCAGCACCCGCGCCGGGCGCGGGCTCGCGGCGAGACCTGCGAGGATCGGGGGCATGGTGGTTCCGTCTACCGCACCCGCATCCGATGATCTCTTCCGGCGGGCCCAGCGGGTCGTCCCCGGCGGGGTGAACTCGCCGGTGCGTGCCTTCCGCGCCGTCGGGGGCACTCCCCGCTTCATGACCTCCGGGTCCGGCCCGCGGCTCGTCGACGCCGACGGCCGCACCTACGTAGACCTTGTGTGCTCCTGGGGTCCGATGATCCTGGGCCACGCCCATCCCGACGTGGTCCAGGCGATCACGGCGGCCGCGGCCCGGGGCACCAGCTTCGGTACGCCCACCCCCGGCGAGGTGGAGCTCGCGGAGCTCATCGTCGAGCGGGTGGCCCCGGTCGAACAGGTGCGCCTGGTGAACTCCGGCACCGAGGCGACGATGAGCGCGATCCGGCTGGCCCGGGGGTTCACCGGACGTCCCACGATCGTCAAGTTCGCGGGCTGCTACCACGGGCACGTCGACGCGCTGCTCGCGGCGGCCGGCTCCGGGGTGGCGACCCTCGGCCTGCCTGACACCCCGGGCGTCACCGGCGCGGCGACCGCCGACACGATCGTCCTGCCCTACAACGATCTCGCCCTGGTCGAGGCGACCTTCGCCGAGCGCGGCGACACGATCGCGGCGGTCATCACCGAGTCCGTCGCGGCGAACATGGGGGTCGTCCCGCCGCTGCCCGGTTTCAACGCCGGCCTGCGGCGCCTGTGCGACGCCCACGGCGCCCTGCTGGTGTTCGACGAGGTGATGACGGGGTTCCGCGTCTCCCGCACCGGCTGGTGGGGCCTGGAGGGCGCCGTGGAGGGCTGGGTGCCCGACCTGTTCACCTTCGGCAAGGTGATGGGCGGCGGCCTGCCGGCCGCGGCCTTCGGCGGCCGGGCGGACGTGATGGCCCGACTGGCCCCCGCCGGCCCCGTCTACCAGGCCGGGACGCTCTCCGGGAACCCGCTCGCGGTGGCCGCCGGGCTCGCCACGCTGCGCGCCTGCACCGACGAGGTCTACGCGACGGTCGACGCGCGCGCCGCCGACGTCGCCGGCATCGTCTCCACCGCCCTGAACGAGCAGGGCGTCCCGCACCTGCTCAACAGCGCTGGGTCGCTGTTCAGCGTGTTCTTCACCGACGCGACGGCGGTCATCGACTACGCCGGCGCGAAGCGGCAGGCCAGCGAGCGTTACGCCGCCTTCTTCCACTCCATGCTCGACGCGGGGGTCTACCTGCCGCCGTCGGCCTTCGAGGCGTGGTTCGTCTCGGCGGCACACGACGACGAGGCGGTCGAGCGGATCGCCGCGGCGGCCCCGGCGGCCGCCCGGGCCGCCGCGGCGGTGGGCGCGCCGGTCGCGGTCGGCGGGGGGGCCGTGTGAGCGGGCCGGAGGTCACGACCGTGCACCTCGTCCGGCACGGCGAGGTGTTCAACCCGAGCAAGGTGCTCTACGGTCGGCTGCCCGGCTACCGGCTCTCCGAGACCGGCGAGCGGCAGGCCAAGATCACCGCCGAGTACCTGGCCGGCTTCGATGTCGCCGCGGTGGTGGCGAGCCCGCTGGACCGGGCGCAGCAGACGGCCACCCCGATCGCGGCGGCGCACGGCGTGCCGCTGCAGGTCGACCCGCGGCTGATCGAGAGCCGCAACGCGTTCGAGGGCAGGACCTTCGAGGCGGGCCCCGCGGTGTTCCGCTATCCGGCGATGTGGAAGCTGCTGCGCAACCCGCTGACACCGTCCTGGGGCGAGCCGTACACGGAGATCGCCGGGCGCATGCTCGGCAGCGTCGCCGAGTGGCGGGACGCCCATCGGGGCCGGCACGTCGTCCTGGTCAGCCACCAGCTTCCGGTGTGGATCGCCCGGCGCGCGCTGGAGGAGCAGCACCTGTGGCACCGCCCGGACCGGCGGCAGTGCGCGTTGGCGAGCGTCACCTCGGCCGTCTACGTGTCCGGGGAGCTCCTCCGGGTGGAGTACAGCGAGCCCAACGGGCCCACCGCCAACGCGCCCGGCTCCGTCGGCGCGTGAGGGCCGGCCCCCACCGCGTCGGATGATCCATCCAGCCCTGCGCCTCCTGCGGTGCCCCGTCTGCGCGGCGCCCCTGGCCGACCCGGCGGGTGCCGTGCGGTGCGCCGCGGGGCACTCCTTCGACGTCGAACGGTCCGGCTACCTGAACCTGCGTACGGGCCGGGCCCGCCGGGTGTCCGGGGACACCGCCGAGATGGTCCAGGCCCGGGTCGACTTCCTCGGGGGTGGCCACTACGCGCCGCTCACCGCCCGTTTGGTCCAACTTGCCGCGGCCCGGACGGGGGGCGGGCGGGCACCGGCCGAGGCTCCGCCAGCCGATCACCCGGCGGCAGGTGATCCGGCGGCCGGTGCTCCCGAGCTCGTGCTGGAGATCGGCGCCGGCACCGCCCACCACCTCGCGGCCGTCGTGGACGCGGGGCCGCGGCGGCTCGGGATCGCCGTCGACGTGTCGAAGTACGCGCTGCGCCGCGCGGCACGGGTCCATCCGCGAATCGGTGCCGTGGCCTTCGACGTGGCCGACCGCTGGCCGCTGCCCGACGCGTCCGTCGACGTCCTATTGGACGTCTTCGCGCCGCGCAACCTCGCGGAGATGCGCCGGCTGCTGTGTCCGGGGGGCATGCTGCTTCTGGTCACCCCCGGCGAGGGTCACCTGGCGGAGCTGCGGGAGCCACTCGGGCTCGTCGGCGTCCAGCCGGGTAAGCGGGAACGGCTGGCGGACGAGCTGTCCGGCCGGTTCGACCGGCTCTCGTCCGAAACGCTGACCCGTACCCTCCAGCTCGGCGTGGACGAGGTCGTCGACGTGGCTCTCATGGGCCCCACCGGGCATCACACGGGCGCGCCCGAGCTGCGCCGGCGCCTGGCCGCGGTGTGGCCCCCCGGCCGGGCCGCGATGGACGTCACCGCCTCCTTCGTCATCGACCGCGCGCAGGCGCCCGAGGCCTGACCTGTGGCGGGCCGGCGGCGCCGGAACCGGCGGCGCCGGCACAGCCGGCCCGGTGGGCGGTCCCGGTGGGCGGTCCAGGTGGGCGGTCCAGGTGGGCGGTCCCGGTGTGCCGGCCGGGCCGGAGCGCCTGGATCGCGTCAGTGCCACGGGGCCGAGTCGAAGGTCCTGGGACGGATGTCCGGGGCCTGTGCGGCCAAGCCCTGACGCGTGCGGCTCACGGGGCACCTACTCTGGAGGGCATAGTTCTACGCTTGGTCGTAGAAGGTCGGCGATGCTGGACGATGCCGAAAGGAGCGGGCTCATCCTGGGCTGGGAGCGGGACACTGGGCGGAAACGCCGCGTGATGGCCGTGGTCGCCGCCGTGCTGCTGGTCGGCGGCGGGCTCGCGGCCTGCTCGGCGAACGCGAGCAAGGTCGACGCCACGGGTGGCGGGGGCTATGGATTCGTTCAACAGGCACCCGGGCAGGACTTCGTGCCCGCCGCGGACCGCCGTGAACCGCCGGGGATGTCCGGCGCGACGCTCGACGGGAGCCAGCTCGACCTCGCCTCGCTGCGCGGCAAGCCCGTCGTGGTGAACTTCTGGGCCTCTTGGTGTGCCCCGTGCCGGGCGGAGACCCCCGGTCTCGTCACACTCTCCGGCAGGAATTCGGACGTCGCCTTCGTCGGGGTGAACGAGAAGGACAACGCCTCCAGCGCGAAGGCGTTCACCCGCGACTTCAAGGTCGGGTACCCGAGCATCGTCGACCGGCTCGGCACGCTCGCCGCCGGTTGGCCGGTCGCCCCGGGCCTGCCGTCGACGTTCGTCCTCGACGCGGACGGCCGCATCGCCGCCCGCTTCACCGGTGGCGTGCTGCCGGCGGAGCTGACCACCGTGCTCGAGCGGCTCCGGACGGAGGTCTAGTTCCGGATGGGTGTCGTGGACGTCGTCACGGACGGCCCGCTGCTGCTGGCGGCGCCCGTCGCGGCCGCGGCGGGGCTGCTGTCCTTCCTGTCGCCGTGCGTGCTGCCGCTGGTCCCCGGCTACCTGTCCTTCATCACCGGGTTGTCCGGCGAGGATCTCCAGCGCCGTCCGGCGCAGACAGCCTCCGCCGGGTCCGCGGCGTTCGCCGCGCCGATGGCTGCCGCCGGAGCGCCCGCGGCTGTCGGAGCGCCCGCCGCCGCAGGCGTGTCGGGCGTGTCCGACGCGGGTGGCCCCGCGCGGGGGTCCGGTGCGTTGCCGGCCGTCGGCGTACCGCCGTCCGGTGGTGCTGCGGCGGCCGCCGGCGGGCAGCCGTCCGCGCTGGTCCGGCGGCTGGGGGAGCTGCGCAGGGTCGGCCGGGTGACCGCTGGGACCGGGCTGTTCGTGCTCGGTTTCAGCGTCGTGTTCGTGACGTACGGGGTGGCGTTCGGCGGCCTCGGCCAGTGGCTGAACCTGCACCAGGTCGGGCTCAGCCAGGTGCTCGGTGTGGTCACGATCGTGATGGGGCTCGGCTTCGCCGGAGTGTTCTCCCGGATGTCCTGGGCCAACCGGGAGTGGCGCTTCCACCGCATGCCCAATTCCGGGCTGCTCGGCGCCCCCGCGCTGGGCCTGCTGTTCGGTCTCGGCTGGACGCCGTGCATCGGCCCGACCCTGGCGGCCGTGCTGGGGCTCGCCGCGCAGAGTGCGACGGCCGGGCGCGGCGCGTTCCTCTCCGCCATGTACTGCCTGGGGCTCGGGCTGCCCTTCCTGGCCGTCGGCCTGGCCTTCCGCCGCGCCGCCGGTGCCCTGCGGGTGGTCCGCCGCCACGCCCGACTCCTCGCGCTGACCGGCGGCGCCCTGCTGGTGACGGTGGGCGTCCTGCAGCTCACCGGAGCCTGGGCCGACCTTGTCGCCGAGCTGCGCCCCTACGCGCCCGGATTCTCGGAGACGCCCCTGTGAGCACACGTCCCACCGCGCCGTCAGGACATGTCGACGGGCTGCGCCCGGACGATCCGACGGTCCTCGAGGCCCCGGAGGCGTTCGACCCACCGGCTCCGCGAGCGTCGTCGCGGCGCCCGCCCGCGGCCCGCGGGCCGGCGGGGAGCGCCCCGGAGACGGGCCCGGACGAGGCGCCGGAGGCGGATTCGGAGTCGGGAGCCGGAACCGTCTCGGGAACGGGCCCGGGAGACGTCCCGGAAGCGGGACAGGAAACCGGCGCTGACGCGCGGCCGGCCGGCGCCGCGAGTGCCGCCGGTGCCGCCGGTGCCGCGGACGCAGCGGGTTCCGCGGGTGCCGCCGGTGCCGCCGGTGCTGCCGGTGTAGGGCCGCGCGCCGCCTGGCTCGCGCTGCTGGTCCGGTCCTGGCGGCAGCTCACCAGCATGCGCACCGCGCTGGTGCTGCTCTTCCTGCTCGCGCTGGCCGCGGTGCCCGGCTCGCTCATCCCGCAGCGCAACCTCAACCCGATGAAGGTCGAGGAGTACTTCGCCGAGCACCCCACGCTCGCCCCCTGGCTCGACCGGTTCTCCGTCTTCCACGTCTTCGGCGCGCCCTGGTTCGCCGCGATCTACCTCCTGCTGTTCATCTCGCTGATCGGCTGTCTCTGGTCGCGGGTGCACTGGCACGCGCGGGCGTTGTTCACCGCCCCGCCGAAGGCGCCGGCCCGGCCGGGCCGGCTGCCCGGCGGCAGCACCTGGACGAGCCCGCTCGACGCCCCGGACGCCGTCGACCTGGCCCGTGGGGCGCTCCGCGGGCGGCGGTTCCGGGTGGCCGTCGCGCCTGGTGACGCCCGCCGTCCCGACGGCTCGCCGGACCACTCGGTCGCCGCGGAGAAGGGCTACCTGCGCGAGAGTGGCAACCTGGTGTTCCACCTGGCGCTCGTCGCGCTGCTCGCCGGGATGGGACTGGGCTCGTGGTTCGGCTACCAGGGCACCGTCCTGGTCGTCACCGGCAACGGGTTCGCGAACACCCTGATCTCCTACGACCAGTACAGCGGCGGCGAGCTCGTGAACGCGGCCGACCTGCCGCCCTTCTCGGTCACCCTCGACCAGTTCTCGGCCTCCTACCAGGACAACGGCCAGCCCGCGGACTTCCGGGCCGACGTCTCCTACCAGTCGGACATCGGCGCGCCCGTGCGCACCGACACGATCCGGGTCAACCACCCGCTGCGGATCGGCAGCGCGAAGATCTACCTGATCGGCCACGGCTACGCGCCGCACTTCGTCCTGCGTGACTCCGCCGGTGCGGTCGTCTGGGAGTCCTACGTTCCCTGCACGCCGCGGGACGGCATGTTCACCTCGACCTGCACGGTGAAGATCCCCGACACCGGCCTGCCGCCGGTGGGGGAGCGCCAGGAGCCGCAGCAGCTCGCGTTCAGCGGGGTGTTCACCCCGACCACCGTGCTGGACCCGGGGCACGGATACGTCTCCACCTATCCGGCGGCGCGGGCACCCGGGCTCACGCTCACCGGATTCGTCGGGAACCTGCACCTCAACGAGGGCATCCCGCAGAACGTCTACGCCGTCGACACCCGGGACATGACCCAGTTCCCGATGACCGGGCCGGCCGGGGAGAAGCGGATCGCCCAGGTCGTCGCCCTGAACAACCCCGGGCAGCGGACGCTGACCGGCCTGCCGGGCGGCCTGTCGCTCGAGGTGGACGGCGTGCACGAGTTCGCCACGTTCCAGACCAAGTCGGACCCCTACAAGGGACTGGTGCTGGGCGCGTCCGTCGTCATCATTCTCGGCCTCGTCGCGAGCCTGCGGGTGCGGCGCCGCCGGGTGTGGGTGCGGGCGACCCCGCTGGACGGTGGCGGCAGCACGGTGGAGGTCGGCGGCCTCTCCAGATCGGACGCGCAGGGCTTCGCCGCCGAGCTGGCCGCCCTCAGCGAGGAGATCCGGCTCGACACCACCGAGGCCGAGGCCACCGCGGACGGGGCCACCGCGGGCGACACCGCTGCGGGCGACACCGCTGCGGACGGGGAGAAGCCGGCCGCAGCCATGCCGGCCGACCCGGTCACGAGCACGACCATCAGCGCCACCAGCGAACGGGAGCCTTGATGCCGGTCAACGAAGGCATGGCCAATCTGTCCGACCTGCTGTTCGGGACGTCGGTCGCCGTCTACGCGGCGGGGATGCTCGGATACGCGGCCGAGTTCGCGTTCAGCCGGCTCGGCACGCCGTCCGGGAAGGCCGCCACCGCGGACGGTGCCGGGCAGCTGGAGACCGCCGGCGAGGCCGGTGCGCAGGCCGAGAAGCAGGAGATCCTGGTCGGTGCCGCGACCTCCGCCCCTGGCACCGCCGAGGCCGCCGGGAAGCCGGGCAGGCCCGCGAAGGCGACGCGGGCAGGGGCGGGCACCGCGGGCCTGGCGGACGCGGCCGGAGGGGCCGCGGGCTCGGACGTCGCGGCGGGCGGTGGCGATGCCGCCGGATCCGGGTTCGCGCCCTGGATCGGCCGGATCGCGGTAGTTCTGACGATCGTCGGCTGGGTGGCGCACGTCGGTTCGGCGGTCACCCGGGCGATCGCGGCGGGCCGTGTCCCCTGGGGCAACATGTACGAGTTCTCGTCCATGATCTGCCTGATCGCGGTGACGACGTTCCTGGCCCTGATGACCCGCCAGCAGATCCGGTGGCTCGGGGTCTTCGTGATGGTCCCGGTCGTGCTCTCCATGGGCTTCGCCGGCACGGTCCTCTACGTCGCGGCGGGGCCGCTCGTCCCGGCGCTCAACTCGTACTGGCTGCGGATCCACGTCGCCGGGGCGATCGTCGCCAGCGGTGTCTTCCTGGTGTCCGCTGTGACGACGGTCCTGTTCCTGCTGAAGGACCGCTGGGAGAACCGGCTGGCCGAGGTGGCCTCCGGCCGCGCCGAGGCGTCGCGCGCCATGCGCAGCCGGGGCGGGATCGTGATGCGCCTGCCGTCCTCGGCCACCCTCGACACGATCACCTACCGCGCGATCGCGTTCGCCTTCCCGATCTGGACGTTCGCCATCATCGCCGGGGCGATCTGGGCCGAGGCGGCCTGGGGCCGCTACTGGGGCTGGGACCCGAAGGAGACCTGGTCCTTCATCACCTGGGTGATCTACGCGGCGTACCTGCACGCCCGCGCGACGGCCGGGTGGCGGGGACGGCGCGCGGCGGCGGTCTCGCTGCTGGCCTTCAGCGCGCTGTTCGTCGACTACTACCTGGTGAACCTGGTGATCAGCGGCCTGCACTCGTACGCCGGGGTCTGAGGCGCCGGCACCGCGGAACCGGCGACTGCCGGGCCGCCGGGCCCGCATGGCCGCCGGTCGGGGGCCAGCCGGAGGTCAGCCGCGGGCGGGCGGCTCGGGCTCGCCGCCGCGGATGCGGTTGGCGAGCTCCCGCAGGAACTCGGGATCGTCGTCCGGGCCGACGGGACGGACGGCCTGGCGGCGCATCCCTGTCCGGGAGACCCCGGAGCGGGTGCGTCCGCCGGCGGCACGCTCGGTTCCCCATGGCCCACGGCCGCCGAACGCCGGGTGGTCCGAGGCCGCGCGGCGCTCGTAGCCGTCGTAGCCGTGGGCGACGCGTGGCCGCCCGAACAGGAACCAGCAGACCGATCCGAGGAAGAAGAAGACGATCAGCACGATCAGCCAGATCGGTTTGGGCACGACCTTGACCGCGTCCGCTGGAGTGCCGATCACGTCTATGACCGAAAACACCCAGACACCTATGATCAGGAATGTCAGCGCGAGACCCAGCACCGGCCGACCGCTCCTCTCACTCGCTGTGAGCGGCGCGCCGACGCGCACCTGCCCGTGGACATCGCCGATCGGCGTGCCCCTGTCGAAGACGCACCGGCTCCTCGCGGCCACCGGTGCTGGACTGTTCACTCTCGGCCACCCGGACCCGCTCTGTCGGATCCACGGTTTCCAGGATGAACGTCTCGTGTGTCCCTAGTGTGCCTCCCGGGTGGACGCCATGTCCCGGCGGTCCGCGAAGGCGCTGTTCACCGGTCGCGAATGTGACGCGCCAGACGCTTGGAGCGCCCTGGGACAGGGTACGACCAGCGGCCCTTCGTCGGCGCTGCAAAGATGGACGCCATGGCCTGGGCCGATCTCCGCGCGTTCCTCGCTCACCTCGACCGGAGCGGGGACCTTCGCCGGGTGCGGGTTCCCGTCGATCCCCGCCTGGAGGTGACCGAGATCGTCACCCGGGTCGTCCGCGAACGCGGCCCGGCACTGCTCTTCGACAAGCCCCTCGGCTCCGACATGCCGCTGGCGATCAACGTGTTCGGCACCGAGGCCCGGATGGCCGCGGCGCTCGGCGTCGAGCGCCTCGACGACATCGGCACGCGCATCGGCGAGATGCTGCGCCCCGAGCTGCCAGTCGGCTTCGGCGGCCTGCGTGACGCGCTCGGCAAGGCCGCGCAGCTCACCTCCCTGCCGCCGCGCAAGGTCCGCACCGCTCCCTGCCAGGACGTCGTCCTCAAGGGCTCGGACGTCGACCTGAACCTGCTGCCCGGCGTGCACGCCTGGCCGCGCGACGGCGGGCCGTTCCTCAACCTGGGGCTGACCCACACGAAGCATCCCGAGACCGGGGCGCGCAACCTCGGCATGTACCGGCTGCAGCAGCACGACGCCCGCACCGTCGGCATGCACTGGCAGATCCACAAGGACTCCAACGCCCACCATGCCGTCGCCGAGCGGCGCGGCGAGCGGCTGCCGGTCGCGATCGCGTTCGGCTGCGACCCCGCTGTCACCTACGCGGCGTCCGCCCCGCTGCCCGCCGAGATCGACGAGTACCTGTTCGCCGGCTTCCTGCGCCGCGAGCGCGTCGAGATGGTCGACTGCCTGACCGTCCCGCTCCAGGTGCCGGCGAACTCCCAGGTCGTGCTCGAGGGCTGGCTCGAGCCCGGCGAACGGCTGCCCGAAGGCCCCTTCGGAGACCACACCGGCTTCTACACGCCGATCGAGCCGTTCCCCGCGCTGCACGTCGACGTGATGACCATGCAGCGCGACCCGGTCTTCCAGAGCATCGTGGTCGGACGTCCACCGCAGGAGGACGGGCCGATGGGCAAGGCGACCGAGCGCATCTTCCTGCCGCTGATCCGGATGATGATCCCCGAGATCGTCGACTACGACCTGCCCGAGGCCGGGGTCTTCCACAACTGCGCGATCGTCTCGATCGAGAAGCGGTTCCCCAAGCACGCCCAGAAGGTGATGAACGCGGTCTGGGGCGCGGGCCTGCTCTCGCTGTCGAAGCTGATCGTCGTCGTCGACGCCGACTGTGACGTCCACGACTACCACGAGGTCGCCTGGCGGGCGTTCGGCAATGTGGACTACGCGCACGACCTGCTCACCACGGTGGGCCCGGTCGACCACCTCGACCACGCCTCCTACGAGCAGTTCTACGGCGGCAAGGTCGGGGTCGACGCGACCCGCAAGCTGCCCACCGAGGGATACCGGCGCGACGGCGGCTGGCCCGAGGAGATCGTCATGGACGAGGCCGTCCGGGACAGGGTGACGCGTCGGTGGAAGGAGTACGGCCTGTGAGTGACGCCGCCTTCGCCCCAGGCATGCCCGGGCGGGCCTCCGGCGGGCCGACGCACGGCCCGGTCCGCGCGTTCCTGCGGCTCGTCGTCATCGAGCACTCCGTCTTCGCGCTGCCGTTCGCCTACGTGGCGGCGCTCGCGGCCTGCTTCGCGGTCTCGCGGTCGGTGCACTGGCGCGACCTGGCCCTCGTCACGGTCGCGATGGTGGCGGCCCGCACGTTCGCGATGGCCACGAACCGGATCATCGACCGGGCCATCGACGCCCGCAACCCGCGTACCGCCGGTCGCGAGCTCGTCACCGGAGTGGTGTCCGTCCGCACGGCGGTCGTCGGCTCGATCGTCGCGCTCGCGGTGTTCCTCGGCTCGGCCGCGGCTCTGTCCTGGCTGTGCCTGGCCCTGGCCCCGGTCGCGGTCGCCCCGCTCATCGTCTACTCGTACGCGAAGCGGTTCACCGACTTCCCGCAGGCGGTCCTCGCGATCGCCCAGGCCGTGGCCCCGATCGGCGCCTGGATCGCGATCACCGGCGCGTGGTCCTGGTCGGCCGTCCTGCTCGGGCTCGCCGTCGGCACCTGGATCGGCGGCTTCGATCTGATCTACTCCTGCCTGGACGCCGAGGTCGACCGGCGGATCGGGGTGCGCTCCGTTCCGGCACGGTTCGGCGTCCGGGCCGCGCTCGCGGCCTCGGTCGTCACCCACGTCGTGACCTTCGCGCTGTTCGTCGTGTTCGGCCTGCTGGAGGACTTCGGTGCCTGGTGGTGGGCCGGCCTGGTGCTGACCGCGGCGGCCTTCTGCTACGAACACGCGATCGTCTCGCCGACCGATCTCTCCCGGGTGACCCGGGCGTTCCTCACCACCAACGGCTTCGTCGGGATCGCCCTGTTCACCTTCGCGCTGGCCGACCTGGTCAGCCGCGGCCTGGCCACCTGATCCCCAAGATGTCCGACGGCCCCGCGGCGGCGCACGGCGGGCTGGCGGCCGACGGCCCCGCGGCGGCTGACGGGCCGCGGCGGCCCTGGGTCGTCGGGGTCAGCGGCGCGAGCGGGACGCCCTACGCGGCCGCTGTCCTGCGTGGCCTGCTCGCCGCCGATCTGCCCGTCGACATCGTCGTCTCCCGCGCGGCCCGGCTCACCCTGCTCGACGAGACCGGCATCGGCTGGCGGGACGGCGCCTGGCGCGACCCGCTGGCGAGCTGGCTCCGCACCCGGCTCGACGGCCGGCCCCGCGCCGACGCGGCCGAGGTGGCCGCCCGCGTCGACCGCCTGGTGGACGTCCACCCGCCCGACGACATGGGCGCGCGCCCGAGCAGCGGCTCCTACCCGACCCGCGGGATGATCGTGGTCCCGGCGAGCACCGCCTCGGTCGCCGGCATCGCCCTCGGCCTGTCCAAGGACCTGCTCCAGCGCGCGGCCGACGTCACCCTCAAGGAGGGCCGGCGCCTGGTCGTGGTGCCCCGGGAGATGCCCTACACCCGGGCCACGCTGCGGCACATGCTCGACCTGGACGCCGCCGGTGCCGTCGTGGCCGCGGCCAGCCCCGGCTTCTACGCCGGCGCCCGCGCCGCGGAGGACCTGGTGGACTTCGTCGCCGGCCGGGTTCTCGATGCCGCCGGCGTTCCCAACACCCTGTTCCGCCGGTGGACGGGCGAGCTCGGCGCCGCCCGCACCCTCCCGGCGGGTGGTGCGGGTGGTGCGGGTGGTGCGGGTGGTGCGGGTGGTGCGGGTGGTGCGGATGGGTCGGGTGTGGCGGCGGTGCGGGGGCCGCGGGCGTGACGGCCGGCGGGCCCGGCGCGTACAACTTGACCTGGGGGACGGGCCGCGGCGCGCCCTGACCAGCGGATGAGGGACGGGCGGGAACGTCATGGCGAGAAAGAAGGCCGGACAGGCGCGTGGCCACAACCCGGCGTCCGCGGGCCCCGGGAAGCGTGCGCGGCCCGGGGCACCGGAGGGAGCCGCGGGAGCGGCGGGACCGGGACGGGGGCGGGCGGGCCGTGCGCCCGAAGTCGCCCCGGATCTGCGCGTCCAGCTTCCGTACTTCCTGATCCGGCTCGCCGTGCTCGTGATCCTCAGTGTGGTCCTCATCGCCGTCGGGGTAGCCCCGCTGCTCGGCATCCTCATCGGCTTCGCCGTGGCCGGCCTCCTCACCTGGCCGCTGGGCCGCATGCAACGGCGGGCCGCGCAGAGGTCCGCCGCGCAGAGGTCCGCCGAGCGGAGATCTGCCGAGCGGAGATCTGCCGGCCAGGCCCGGGCGGATGGGTCTCCCCGGAACCCGCCCGCGTCCTGAGGGTCTCTGGTCGACCGGAGATCGAACTACGTTCGGTGACCTGAACCTGCGGGTGTCTGCTTGCCCTTTCGTTGCCTGCTCGCCCCTTCGGGCCGTCCTGCCGGCGTTTCCTCCCCAGAAGGGTGAGTAGCCGACGCAAGGGCAAGCAGCTAAACGATGTCTATGACGGCAGGGATGAGGCGTTCGGCCTGGTCAGACGACTGGCGAGACGCCGGGGGCGGCGCCAGGCCTCCGGGGAACCGGTCGCCGACGGTGACCATGACGGCGACCACCGCGGATCCCAGCCCGGCGGCGTCCACGATCGAGTCACCGCGGCCCGCGGTGACTCGAACGACTACGGATGATGCAGGCGATGGCGATGGCGATGGCGGCGTGGGGGCCGTGGGGGCCGTGGGGGCCGTGGCGGCTGCGGGGGCCGTGGCGGTCGTGGCGGTCGGTGGGGTCTGCGGCGGGGATCACGGCACCGGTGGCGGACCGGGACGTCATGGATTGTCGGTCCGCGGAGCTACGCTGGATCGCATGGATGCCGGGCTCAAGCGCGAGATCGAAGCCAAGGTCCACGACGGTGCCCGGCTCAGCCGGGCCGACGGTGAGGCCCTCTACGGGAGCGACGACCTCGCCTGGCTGGGTGGTCTCGCGCACGAGGTGCGTACCCGAAAGAACGGCGACCAGACCTTCTTCAACGTGAACCGACACCTCAACCTGACGAACGTCTGCTCGGCCTCGTGCGCCTACTGCTCGTTCCAACGCAAGCCCGGCGAGTCGGACGCCTACACGATGCGCATCGAGGAGGCCGTCCGGCTGGCGAAGGATATGGAGCCAGCCGGGATCACCGAGCTGCACATCGTCAACGGCCTGCACCCGACGTTGCCGTGGCGTTACTATCCGCGGTCGCTGCGCGAGCTGGGGAAGGCGCTGCCCGGCGTCGCGCTCAAGGCGTTCACCGCCACCGAGATCCACTGGTTCGAGAAGATCAGCGGCCTCTCCGCGGACGAGATCCTGGACGAGCTCATCGACGCGGGCCTGGAGTCGTTGACGGGCGGCGGCGCGGAGATCTTCGACTGGGAGGTCCGACAGAAGATCGTCGGTCACGAGACCCACTGGGAGGACTGGTCGCGGATCCACCGTCTCGCGCACTCCAAGGGCCTGCGCACGCCGTGCACGATGCTGTACGGCCATGTCGAGGAGCCGCGGCACCGGGTCGACCACGTGCTGCGCCTGCGTGAGCTGCAGGACGAGACGGGCGGTTTCGCGGTGTTCATCCCGCTGCGCTTCCAGCACGACTCGGTCGGCGATCCCCGCAACCGCCTGATGAACCAGCCGATGGCGACCGGCGCGGAGGCTCTCAAGACGTTCGCGGTGTCGCGGCTGCTGTTCGACAACGTCGATCACGTCAAGTGCTTCTGGGTGATGCACGGGCTGACCACCGCCCAGCTGTCCCTGAACTTCGGCGTCGACGACCTCGACGGCTCGGTCGTCGAGTACAAGATCACTCACGACGCGGACGGCTTCGGAACGCCGAACACGATGACCCGGGAGGATCTTCTGTCCGTGATCCGTGACGCGGGCTTCCGGCCGGTCGAGCGGGACACCCGCTACCGGGTCGTGCGCAGGTACGACGGTCCGGACACCACCCGGCGGGACAACCCCGTCTCGATCGACGCCTGACCCGGCGATGGCGCTCGAGGAGAACCCGGCCCGGTCGGGCGGCGGATCGCGGCCCGACAGCCCGGTCGTGGCCGGCGGGCCGGCGGCGCCCGGCCCGGAGGATCACGCGGGCGGCCCCGGGGGCCCGCCGCCCGGGGGCGCTCGCCCGGTCCGCCCGGTCCGCCCGGAGGGCGCGCCTGGGATGGGCTCCATCTTCGTGCTCGCGTTCCTGGTGATCCTGGTACCGGGGCTGGTCGCCTACAGCCTGCTGCGGTGGTGCGGCCTGGCGATCGGCCCGGCCGGCCTGCTCGGGCTGCTTGTGATCATCGTTGGGCTGGGGTTCTTTCCATCGGTCCTGCAACGGCTCGGTTGGGTGCGCCGCCGTCGGGGGCGTCCCGCCAGAAACCGGAGAGCATGATGTCCGCTGACGACGTGTCGCCGTCCGCTGGCGGCCACCCCATCGGCACGGGTGGCGCGGGTCGCGGGCGGGCTGGAGCCGCGCCGGGTGAGGGCGGGCTCATGGGGCTCAACCTCCGGTACTTCGCGCTGCGCGCGGCGATGTTCGGCGCCGTCCTCGGGGTGCTGTTCCTGGCCGGCGTGGGCGGCGTGCTGGGGTTCGCGCTCGCGGCCGTGATCAGCGGCCTGCTCAGCTACCCACTGGCGCTGCGCCAGCGCCGGGCGGTCCTGGACAATGTCGCGGCGCGGCGCGGCGGCCGGCCCTGGTGACGGTCCCGGGCGGCCCGGCTGACCACCGACCTGGCGGCGGGCCGGAGCAGCAGGAAGCGGCGGAGCGGCAGGAAGCGGCGGAGCGGCAGGAAGCGGCGGAGCGGCTGGGTCGACCCAGGGTCGGCCACATCCAGTTTCTCAACTGCCTGCCGCTCTACTGGGGCCTGGTCCACTCCGGTGCGCTGCTCGACCTGGAGCTGACCAAGGACACCCCGGACCGCCTGAGCGACGCACTGGTCGCCGGTGACCTCGACATCGGCCCGATCAGCCTCGTCGAGTATCTCCGGCACGCCGGGGATCTCGCCGTCCTCCCGGATCTGGCCGTGGGCTCCGACGGGCCGGTCCTGTCGGTCGTCGCCACCAGCGCGCTCCCGCTCAGCGAGGTCCGCACCGTCGCGCTGGGCTCGACGTCCCGGACGAGTGTGCTGCTCGCGCGCATGCTGTTCGAGCAGCGGTGGGGGCTGCGCCCGCAGTACGTGACCATGCCGCCTGACATCCCGCTGATGCTGCGCGAGGCCGACCTGGCCGTCACGATCGGCGATGTGGCGCTGCGGGCGACCTACGACGCGGAGCGGGCGGGACCGGGTCATCCGCTGCGGGTGTTCGACCTTGCTCGCGAGTGGCGGGAGTGGACCGGCCTGCCGATGGTGTTCGCCCTCTGGGCAGCCCGGCGCTCGTTCGCCGCGGCCCATCCCGGCGTGGTCAAGGAGGTTCACGAGGCCTTCCGGTCGAGCCTCGACGCGGCCCTGCTCGAAGTGGACGAGGTCGCCCGGCGCGCGGCGCGGTTCGAGGTGTTCGACCCCGCGACGCTGGCCCGCTACTTCACGACGCTCGACTTCCGGCTGGGTGCCCGCCAGCAGGCCGGAATCCTGGAGTTCGCCCGCCGCGCGGCGGCCCGTGGCGACGTGCCACCGCTCGGCGAGATCGTTTTCGCGTCGGTGTGACGCCGGCTCTCGCCGCGCCCGCCGCGTCTAGTCATCCGCGCAGGGCGCGGCGGGCACGAATGCCCGAGTGGTGCGCCGGTGCCGGGAATCGGCCCGGATATCCCGGTCGGCGGCGGACCTAATGATCGCCGGCTTGCCGGGCCGCCCCGGTGACCTACTCGCAACGCCGCAATGGTGATGTATTAGACAGGCGGCCGGAATGCCTGGGAGATACCCACCGGGGGTGTGGCCCGCTGTGCGCTGGCCGTCGCGAAACGCGCGATCCGGCTTTTGACGAGAGCGATGAGCCGAGGCGGTGTCGCCCGGCCACCCGGCGCAATCAGCATCTCGTCCAGGTTCGGTTGTTGCGCGGCTGCGGCGCCGCTCATGCCTGTTGCGGACAGTGACGGTACTCCGTCGCTCTGCTGGTGGTTCCAGGTCGAGCGCGGGGCAGCCGCGCCACCCGAAGGTGCGATGCCGGCGCCGCGCCCCCGGCCCTCCATGTACCCAGCGTGATCGGCGGTGGATTCGAGCGGGTGGTCGACCCCGTCCTGGCTGTCCGCCGCGCCGGTACGGGCCGCGCGGGTGCCGGCCCGCAGATCCGAACCGGCGGAGCGCGTCGCCACCAGCCCCTGCTCCGCTCGGCGGCCGTCGAGCCCGGTCCGCCCCGCCGCGGGCTCGGACTCCTCGGCGTGCCGGGCGGCCGCGTCGATGAGGCTGTTGACGGCGAGCGTCCACGCACGCAGGCCCTCGTGGCCGGTCAGCTCGGTGAACACCGCGGCCTCCAGGCAGCAGGTGCTGGCCTTCGCGAGCTCGTCCATGTCGAGCAGGGAGATGGCCAGCAGCCCGGCCAGGTGGCCCGCGATCATGAAGAGGCGGAACTGCTGGTGCGGCAGCATCGGGGTGCGCAGGAGCTGGTCGACGAAGGCCTGCTGGTCGAGGACCTGGGCGGTGAGGTCGGCCGGGTCCAGCAGGTCGGCCGCCGCGATGAGGTCGGCGGCGAGCCGGTCGAGATAGTCGAGCTCTCGGTCGGAGCGCCGGTGGTCGAGGAGGTCACCGATCCGCCGGCGGGACTCGATCTCCGCGTCGGGCTGGCGGCGGTGCCGCTCGGTGCGCTCGGCGATGGCGGCCTCGCGCAGGTCGACGAGCGCGCCCCCGGCCTCCAGGGCCGCGTCGACCGCGGCGAGGACCGGCCGCGCCGGTATGCCCCGGCTGGGCTGTTCCAGCTGGCCGATGTACTGGCGGCTGTATCCGGTCCGCCCGGCCAGCTCGTCGCGGGACAGGCCGCGCTCACACCGGCGCCGCCGGATCTCCGTCGGGAGGATGTCCTCCGCGGTACTCGAACCCTGCCGGCCTCGGCTCCGTTGCCGCATCTGCGCCGATCCTTCCGCTGCCCTGGGCTCGGCGAGACGTGACCGCCCTGATCTGACGACATCCGGCCGGATGTCGTCAGATCAGGGCGGTCACGTAACACCGCTGGCCGCCTGCTCACCGTTATGGGACGCGGCGGCACCTTCCCGCCTGGACGCGTGGTGCGGTCAGCCGACCGCGTTCACGCACCATACGGATCTGGTGCCTGCCGTCGTGTGCCTGGTGGGTTTCCAAGGGTGTGGCCCGTTCGGGTCACGGATACGAGACATCACCTTGTGTGATCAGAATACTCCGTCTGGCGCAGGTGACGACTAGGGGCCAAAGGTCCTAGGCACGGAGAGTCGTCGTCGACCCGTTGGTGTGTGGTAGCTGTGTGACGCCGAATCTGATCACGCTCCGTGATCGTTACCTTGGATGTCGGATCGCCTGTCGGAGCGTGCGGGGCGGGTTTGGGTGCTGGCTGGTATGCGCTCGGCGACCGTCCGGATCCCGTCCGGCGGCGACATCCCCGTTTTCCCGGAATCCACCCTCCGGCATTGTGAATCGATTGTGTCTTCAGTGTTTTTGATCGACGGATCGGAAATAGGGCCTGAAAAGCCCGCGCTCGCCGCCTGGTCGAGACAATTCGTCGCACCGGCCCGGGTATCCGCTCTGGGGGGCCCGTCAGGTGCTTCTGGGCGGGAGCGAACGGGTGGGGGACCCGGCGCGGTCGGGTCATACCGCGAAACCATCCCGAATGACGATGGGCACGACTCGCCCGCGGCGCGTACAAAAGACGAGTGATGGACTGCTGGCCGTCGACGGACGCGGAAGTCGGCGTCGCGGAAGTCGGCGTCGCTGAAGTCGGCGTCGCTGAAGTCGGTCTCCCCGAAGTCGGCGTCGCGGGAGCCGGTCTCAACGGGGCCGGTCTCAACGGAGCCGGTGTCTCCGACGCCGGGGTGGCCCGCGCGCCAGCCGGGCGCGGCCGGTTCCGTCCCGGTCCGTTCCGCGTCGTGATCGCGGATGACGCCGACGGGCTGCGCGAGCTCCTCTGCCTCCTGTTCGACACCGAGCCGGACTTCACCGTGGTCGGCCGGGCGACGAACGGGGCGGAGGCCGTCGAGGTCGTCACCCAGACCGCGCCCGACCTCGTCCTGCTGGACGTCGCGATGCCCGTGCTCGACGGCATCGGCGCCCTGCCGCATGTGCGGATGGCGGCGCCCGACGCGCGAGTGGTGATCTTCACTGGCTTCTCCGAGAGCGCGCTGCGCGACGAGGTCATGGCCCTCGGCGCGGACGAGCTGATGGAGAAGGACCTGTCCACCAGCGCGCTGCTCGACCGGCTCCGGCAGATGTGCCGGCGCCCGCGCCTCGTCTGAGCCCGCGGGCGAGCCCGTCCGGCGGCGCCGGACCGTGGTGGGTCCCGCCCGGGAAGCCCCGGCCCCGTCCCGCTCCGGCCCGGTTCTGGCCGTGCCGTCGGCTCGCATTCCCGGTCGTTCGCGCGTTGTGTGTGAGCCGTGACCCAGATGGGGTGTGACGACACAACCACGACGTCAGGGCGTCATCTGTGGGAGCATGGCCATCGTGACTGCCCGGGTCCACCTGCTGGAGCCGTCGGTCGGGCGAACAGACGCCCGTCGCCGACGCGCTGGCGCGTTCCCGCCGGCTGGGCCGTCACGGTCGAGGATCAACGTTATCCGGTTCATGCCCGGTGCCCCGACAGCGCCCTCGGCGCCGTCGGCGTACTCCGGCTCCGGCCAGCCGGGCCGGCATGGTCCGTCCGGCGTCCGCGGCGCGCTCGCGTCCCGGCCGGGTGACGTCTGCCCCGTCGACCTCCGCCTGGTCGCACGTCTGCACGTCGACCTGTTGCGTGTCTCCAGCGCCGGCTGTCGCCGCTCCCGCTGAACTCCGCCCGCGCCGGCGTTCGACGCCGTCGTGGACCCTGCTCACCGAGAGATCTCATGACTTCTCCTGCTCGACCCCCGCGTGCCGCGCGCCCGCAAAGCCCGTCCCGACCCAAGGGGCAGGGCCAATGGGCGCTGGGCTACTCCGAGCCGCTCAACCCCAACGAGCGGATGAAGAAGGACCAGGACGGCCTCGCCGTGCGCGAGCGCATCCTGAACGAGTACCCGCGCACGGGGTTCGACGGGATCGACCCGCAGGATCTGCGCGGCCGGTTCCGCTGGTGGGGGCTTTACACCCAGCGCCGGCCGGGGATCAGCGGCGGCCGCACCGCCGTCCTCGAGCCCGAGGAGCTCGACGACCGCTACTTCATGCAGCGCATCCGCCTGGACGGCGGCCGGATGACCTCCGAACAGCTCCGGATCATCGCTGACATCTCCACCCGTTACGGGCGGGACGTCGCCGACGTGACCGACCGCCAGAACATCCAGCTGCACTGGATCCGCATCGAGGACGTCCCGGCCATCTGGGGGGCGCTCGAGGCCGCGGGGATGACCACCGAGGAGTCGTGCGGCGACACCCCGCGCGTCATCCTCGGCTGCCCGCTGGCCGGGGTGGACGCCGACGAGGTCATCGACGCCACCGGCGTCATCGACCAGGTGGTGGAGCGGTTCGTCGGCGACACCACGCTGTCGAACCTGCCCCGCAAGTTCAAGAGCGCGATGTCGGGCTGCCCCGACCAGTGCACCCTGCACGAGATCAACGACATCGCCTTCGTCGGTGTCGTGCACCCCGAGCTCGGCCCCGGGTACGACCTGTGGGTCGGCGGCGGGCTGTCGACGAACCCGAAGCTCGGCGTGCGCCTGGGCACCTTCGTCACCCCGGAGCGGGTGCCCGAGGTGTGGCACGGCGTCATCCAGCTCTTCCGTGACTACGGCTACCGGCGGATGCGGACCAGGGCGCGGCTGAAGTTCCTCGTCGCCGACATGGGCGTCGAGTGGGTGCGCTCGACCCTGGAGAAGGAGTACCTGGACGCGGCGCTGCCGGACGGCCCGGCGCCGCTGCCGCCCCGCAACGAGGGCCGCGACCACATCGGCGTCCACCAGCAGCGTGACGGGTTCTTCGCGGTCGGCTTCGCGCCGCGCGCCGGCCGCCTCACCGGGACGACGCTCACCGCCGTCGCGAACCTCGCCGACCGGTTCGGCCAGGGGCGGATCCGGGCGACCACCACCCAGAAGCTGGTGATCCTGGACGTCCCCGGCGAGGATCTCGACGCGCTCGAGGCGGAGCTGGCCGCGCTCGACCTGGTCGTCCGGCCGAGCGTCTTCCGCCGCGGCACGATGGCCTGCACCGGCATCGAGTTCTGCAAGCTGGCGATCGTCGAGACCAAGGGCAACGCCCGCGACCTCATCGTCGAGCTGGAGCGCCGGCTGCCCGACTTCGACGAGCCCATCGGCATCAACATCAACGGCTGCCCGAACGCCTGCGCGCGGTTCCAGGTGGCCGACATCGGCCTCAAGGGCTCGCTCGTCCCGGACGACAACGGCGAGATGGTCGAGGGGTTCCAGGTCCACCTCGGTGGCCACCTGGGCACCCGCTCCCGGCTGGGCCGGAAGTCACGTGGTCTCAAGGTGACCGCCGACGGCCTGGTCGACTACGTCGTCGGCCTGCTGGAGACCTACCAGGAACACCGGGCCGACGGCGACACCTTCGCCGACTGGGCGGAACGCGCGGACGAGGCGCTGCTGACCGGCGTCGGGTCCGGCTCCGCGTCGGCCGGCTCCGCGTCGGCCGGCTCCGCGTCGGCCGGCCCGGCCGGCGGCCGGACCGAGGGCGGCGCGACGTGAGCGCCCGCGCCGTCCCGTTCTACTGCCCCTACTGCGGTGACGAGGACCTCGTTCCCGAGCCCGCGCCGGGCGGGACGGGCGAGGGCCACGGGCACTGGTCGTGCCGGTCGTGCCGGCGCGCCTTCCGGCTCAGTCTCACTGCGCTGGCCACAGCCAGAACAGGTTCGGCGAACGGCACCGTCGTGGCGCCGTCGGACGTGGAGGAGAAGAACTGATGGATGCCGCGCTGAAGGCCCGGGCACTGCGGGCCGGCGACGAGCTCGAGGGCGCCCCGGCGGAGGAGATCCTCCAGTGGGCCGCCGACGAGTTCGGCACCGGTCTCGTCGTCGCGGCGTCGATGGCCGAGGCGGTCCTCGTCGACATGCTCGCGCGCATCCGCTCGGACGTCCCGGTGGTCTTCATCGACACCGGCTACCACTTCGCGGAGACCATCGGCACCCGGGACGCCGTCGCGCACACCTACTCGTTGCCGATCATCAGCGCCCGCCCGCAGCTCACCGTCGTCGGTCAGGACGCCGTGCACGGGCCGCGGCTCTACGAGAGCGACCCGGACCTGTGCTGCCGGATGCGCAAGATCGTCCCGCTGGACCGCGCGCTCGCCCCCTACCGGGCCTGGGCGGCCGGTTCGCGGCGGGTGGAGTCCGCCGGGCGCAAGAGCCTGCCGGTCGTCGGCTGGGATCAGCGCCGCGGCAAGGTCAAGATCCACCCGCTGGCCACCTGGACGGACGAGGACGTCGAGCGGTACGTCCAGGAGCACAACGTGATCGTGAACCCGCTGCTCTCCGACGGCTACGAGTCGGTGGGCTGCTGGCCGTGCACCCAGCGCGGCGCCGGCCGGGACGGCCGCTGGGCCGGTACGACCAAGACCGAGTGCGGCATCCACTAGTTCGCCTGGCTCGCAGCCGGGAGCCGGGTGGCGCACAGTTCGGGGCAGGTGGCCAGGACCACGCTGTACCGTGCACGCCGTGGCAGTCGTGACACCTGGGCCGCAAGCCCGTGGATCCGGGTCGGATCCGGCACCTTCCCAGGTCAGTCGGCCCGGCGAGGTGTGGCTGGTGGGGGCTGGGCCGGGTGATCCCGGGCTGCTGACGGTCCGCGGGCGGGAGCTGCTCGCCACCGCCGACGTCGTCGTCACCGACCGCCTGGCCGCGGCCGTCCTCCTCGATGTCGCCCGGCCGGACGCCCGCGTCATCCACGTGGGCAAGAGCCCGACGACGTCCCGCAGCCAGGACGAGGTCAACGCGCTGCTGGTCGAGCACGCGCGCGCCGGCGCCCGGGTGGTGCGACTCAAGGGCGGCGACCCGTTTCTGCTGGGCCGGGGCGGCGAGGAGGCCGAGGCCTGCGCCGCCGCCGGTGTCAGCTGCACCGTGGTCCCCGGCGTGACTTCCGCGATCGCCGTGCCCGCGTACGCCGGCATCCCCGTCACGCACCGTGGCGTCGCGCAGGATCTCGCGATCATCTCCGGCCACCTGCCGCCGGGGCACCCCGAGTCGACGGTCGACTGGGCCGCGCTCGGTGCCTCCCGCGCCACGATCGTCGTGCTCATGGGGGTCGCCCGGCTGGTCGACATCGTCGACGCGCTGCTGGCGGGCGGACGCCCGCCCGGGACCCCGGCCGCTGTCATCGAGCGCGGCACGACCCCGGCACAGCGGGTGCTCCGCACGACCCTGGACGCCCTCGTCGTCGACGCCGTGGCCTTCGGGCTGCGCTCCCCGGCGGTGCTGGTCGTCGGCGAGGTCGCCGCGCGCCGGGACGCCGCCGTCCCCATCCCGCCGGTGGTCGAGGCCGACGCCGATCACGGCGAGCGGGTCCCTGACGGGTACGGCACGCGGGACACGCGCGTCCCCGGCGGGCAGGGCATTTCCGGCGGCCAGGGCATTTCTGGCGGGCAGGGTGTCTCCGGCGGGCAGGGCGGCCGCGCCTCGTCGGGGCGGCCCGGGGTGGCCGGCGACGCTCCGCTGGCGGGCATCCGTGTCCTCGTCCCGCGCACCAGGGCGCGGCAGGGGCTGCTCGCCCGCAGGCTGCGTGAGCTGGGCGGCGAGGCCGTCGAGACGGTGGTCAGCCGGTTCGTCCCGACCGGGGACGCGACGCCGCTGCGCGAGGCGCTTCCAGGTGCGGACGGCCTCGTGCTGGCTGACGCCGACGAGGTCGCCGCGGTGGTCTCACTGCTGCGGGGCGCGGGTACGGACGTGCGGGCGCTCGCCGGGCTGACGCTCGTCGCGGCATCCGCCTCGGCCGCCGCCGCGCTCGACGCGCTGGGGCTGGCCTGCGCGCGGTCGTCGGCCGAGGTCCAGGTCGCCCACACGGTGGTGACGGAGGTCCCGGTGCCCGGGCTGCGGGTGGTGATCTGCGGGGCCGCGCCGCCGCCGGTGGGGATCCGGACGCTGCGTCGTGTGCGGCTGCTCGCCGACGCGCCCGCCGAGGCCGACCCGCGGATCGCCGAGGAGCTGCGCCACGGTGACGTCGACGCCGTCGCGCTGGCGTCGTCGACGGCGGCCCGCTGCCTGGTCGAGCTGTACGGTCCGTTGCCGGACAGTGTCCTCGTCGCCGCGATGGGCCGGCGCACCGCGCAGGCCTGCGAGGCTGTTGGCCTGCGGGTGGACGCGATCCCGTCCGAGCCGGGGATCTACCCGCTCGCGGCGGCGGTCGCCGATCTCGTGGCCGGCCGGCGAGCGCCGACGGCGTAGCCCAGGGCGTCGGCAGACCCGGTCGGGGGCCTGCCGGCGTCGTGGGGCCGGCGGGCAGGGTGGGCACTGCGTGGCCTTAGCGGTACCCCGCGAACGCAACGGTCACGGTGCCGCGGCGGCGGCTTGGTGCAGCGCGTCCTCGATGCGGGCCTGCACGGCCCGCACGACCCCCGGATGCAGCCCGAGCGGCTGGGTGACCGTCCAGCTCGTCCCGGGGTGGTCCGTCTGCGCCGCCGCCAGGGCGTCCGGGATGTCGCGGCTGGTGTGGTTCCCGTCGAACAGGAAGAAGGGATGCGCCACGATCTCCGAGCAGCCGGTGCGGACCAGCGCGGCGTAGCCCTCCGCGATGTCCGGGCGGGCGATCTCGAGGAAGGCCGGTTCCACCGCGTCCCAGGCGGGGGGCGTGCCGGTCGGCACGCCGTCGCCGCTCCCGTCGCCGGGGGCTGGGGCTGGGCTGTCGGTGTCGGCACCGGCCAGCGTGCGCGCGAGCTCGACGACCGTGGCGTTCGCCTCCGCCCGCCGCGAGCCGTGTCCGATCACCAGGAGACCGCGCATGCTCTCTAGTCTGCAGCCAGCGGCGGGCGGCACGCCGCCCGGCGGGCACGTCACCCGGCGGGTCCGGCCCGCCGCGGCGCGGCGGCGCGGGCCCGGCTCTGATGCTGGGGTGGCTCTGTTCCTGGCGGCTGATCGGAGGCCCGGCTCGGCTCCTTGCCCTGAGAAGTCCTTCTCGCCGTTTGGTTTCTTCCTCGCCGTTTCGGGTGTCGATGGCAGCGGATTCCACCTCATTAGGGCGAGATGGAAACGAAAGGGCGAGCAGGCCGCCCGGCCCGTTGGGAGTTCTGTCCGATAGATAGCGAGCTGTCCTGGTCGTGCGGTCTGGGACCGCAGTGGCCATCGGGGCCGGAGATCGCCAGGCGCGGTGGCCCGGCTCGCGGGCCGGGTGCTGTTACGGCGGGCGGCCGTCGGAAGACGGACAGCATACGGTCATCCGACACTGCGCGGGTTACCGTCGCGAGCGACGGCCGCCCGGCGCGACCCGGACCGCCGGCCTGTCGCCGGCGCGGCCGAGGCGTGATGATGGGGTGTCCGCGGGTTCCCGCGGGATCGAGGGTGGCGGCACGTCGCGGTGGCGCCCGAGACGAGCGGGAGACCAGTGGCGGACCGATCGGCACGCCGGACGCGGGGTGCCCCCCTGCAGCCGGGCGATCCGACGTTGATCGGGCGCTACGAGGTCGTCGGCCGGCTGGGCGCCGGCGGCATGGGCACCGTCTTCCTGGCCCTCGACCAGAGCGGCCGGCACGTAGCGATCAAGGTGATCCGCTCGGATCTCACGGTGGATCCGGAGTTCCGGGAGCGGTTCGCCGACGAGGTCGCCGCCGCCCGCCGGGTGGCCCCCTTCTGCACCGCGCAGGTCCTCGACGCCGACCCGCACGCCCGCCGTCCCTACCTGGTCACCGAGTTCATCGACGGTGCCCGGCTCGACGAGGTCGTCGCCGAGTCCGGGGCGCTGCCGCTGTCCACCCTGCAGGGGGTCGCCGTCGGGGTGGCCTCCGCGCTGACCGCGATCCACGGCGCCGGGATCGTGCACCGTGACCTCAAGCCCAGCAACGTGCTGCTGTCGTACTCCGGCCCCCGGGTGATCGACTTCGGGATCGCGCGGGCGCTCGACGCGGCGGGCGGGCGCACCCAGTCCGGGCTGGTCCTGGGCTCGGCCGGGTGGATGGCCCCGGAACAGATGGAGGGCACGGCGCCGGTGGGCCCGGCGACCGACGTCTTCGCCTGGGGTCTCCTTGTCGCCTACGCCGCGGGCGGGAGCCACCCCTACGGCGACGGCACCTATCTCGAGATGTCGGAGCGGATCCTCACCGGCCAGCCCGACCTGCGGCCCGTCCCGGCACAGCTGCGCGACGTCGTCGCCGCGGCGCTGCGACGCGACCAGCGGGTGCGGCCGTCCGCCGAGCAGATCCTGCTGAACCTGCTCGGTGACCGTGGCCGGAGCGGCAACACGCGCGCCGTGGCCAGTGAGGTCCTCGACGGCACCTGGCCACGCGGCCGGTCCGCCGCCGCGGCGGCGGCCGGTTACGCGGCGGGCGCGGCCGGCGCGGGCGACGGCTTCGGCGCGGCAGGTGCCGCCGGAGCCGGTGGTGGGCCCGCGGCGACCCGTGTGGCGGGCGGGACGGCCGGCGCGGGCCAGGCCCCCGGCCGACCGGCCCCGACCCGCGTCGCCGGCCCCGCGGACGTCAGTAGCCGCTGGTGGGAGGGCCCGCCGGCGCCCGCCTCGGGCCGGCCGGGCGACGGTGCGGCCCCGGGCGGGTTGCCCGGTGCCCGCCAGGCATCCCCGCCGGTGCCGGGCGGGCAGCAACCCGCTCGCCGCCGCCGCAAGGGCGGATTCGTCCAGTACGGGGACGAGCCCGAAGCCGCCCGACCGGACGGGCGGTACTCGGCAGGTGCGGCCGGCGCGGCTGGAGCCGGCGCGGCGGCCGGTGCCGGCGCGGCCGGTCCGCCGCAGGCCCAGGGCGGCGGCGCGCGGCCGGCGAGTGCCAGGCCGGCTCCCCGTGGATACGCACCCGCCGCGCCACCCCCGCCCGCGCCTCGCCCGGCGCCGCGACCAGCTCCCCGGCCGGCGCCCCCGCCCGCTCCGGCGCCGGCGCCGTACTACGGCGACGCGCACCGCCCGGCACCCCCCGCGCCGGCGCCGTACGCGCCGAGCCGCCGGCCGCGCCGGCGGTGGCGCCTGCGGATCCCGTTCAAGAAGACGATCATCTTCGTGGCGCTCGTGCTGCTCCTGCTGTCGGCGGCCGACCAGATCGCCACGATGGTGGACGACCAGCGCCAGCGGCTCTGGGACAGAGTCGTCAGCACATTCCGGGACGACATCGGCGGCCGGATCGACGACCTGTGGGGCAAGACCGACAACCTGCGGAACCAGACCCCTGACCTGGGCGACCAGGTTCCCAACCTGCCCACCCAGCTGCCCGGCGGGCTCGGGGACCAGAACGGCTGAACCGTGCTGGCGCGGGCCCGGGCCGGCCACGCTTCGCGGCCGCGTGGATGTCGGCGGCATGAAACAGGCCCGACGCAGGTACACCGTCGTCATGGCGAACTTCAGCAGCAAGGTCCAGGAGATGCTCCACAGCCCGAAGGCCCGCCAGATGGTCGACAAGGCGCGGGCCGCGGCGAACAAGCCGGAGAACCGCGACAAGATCCGACAGCTGTCCAGCAAGCTCACCAGCCGCGGCCGTAGCGGGCAGGGCACCGGCCATGACGCCCGTGTCGGGTCGGACAACATGCACTCCGACGTGCACCGTTCCGACTTCGGCGGCCAGAACGGCGCCGGGCCTTCCGGCCCGGGAACGACCGGTGCGGGCGGGCCCGGCGCCGGGGCGGGTTCCGGCTCCCGCGACAGCTCGGGATACGACCGGATCTGAGCCGGTCCGCCACCCGGCCCTGGCCCCGGCGCCGCCGGGGCCGGTGCCACCCGGCCGGCGCTTCCCCGGGCCGGTGTAGCCCGGGCCGGGGCTTCTGACGCGGTGTCTTCCGAGCCGGCTCGTCCGAGTTCGGCCGCCCGTAGCCCGGGGCTCGCCCGGCGCAGGTCGTACGATCCTGGGGTGAGCCTTGTTGATGCCGACGGTGAGTCCCCGGCGGGCCGGGCCCGCGTTCCCGATGCCGAGATCCGCGCGCTGCTCGACCGGGCGGCTGACGGCGGGCGAATCTCGCCGGAGGAGGCGCTCCTCCTCTACACGTCCGCTCCGCTGCACGGGCTCGGGCGCGCGGCCGACGCCGTCCGCCGCCGCCGGTACCCGGACGGCATCGCCACCTACATCATCGACCGGAACATCAACTACACCAACGTCTGTGTGACGGCCTGCCGGTTCTGCGCCTTCTACCGGTCGCCGAAGCACGCCGAGGGCTGGGTCCGCGACCTCGACGACATCGTTGCCAGGTGCGGCGAGGCGGTCGAGCTGGGCGCCACCCAGATCATGCTGCAGGGCGGCCACAACCCCGAGTTCGGGATCGAGTGGTACGAGCGGACGTTCGCCGGCATCAAGGCCGCCTACCCGCAGCTCGCCCTGCACTCGCTCGGCGCCAGCGAGGTCGTGCACATCGCGCGGACGTCCGACCTGGACTTCGCCGAGGTGATCACCCGGCTGCGCGACGCCGGGCTCGACAGCTTCGCCGGCGCGGGCGCGGAGATCCTCACCGAGCGTCCCCGGCACGCGATCGCCCCGCTCAAGGAGCCCGGCCACGTGTGGCTGTCGGTCATGGAGATCGCCCACGGCCTGGGCCTGGAGTCGACGGCGACGTTCATGATGGGCACCGGCGAGACCAACGCCGAGCGCATCGAGCACATGCGCATGATCCGGGACGTCCAGGACCGCACCGGTGGGTTCCGCTCGTTCATCCCGTGGACGTACCAGCCGGAGAACAACCACCTCGGCGGCCGGACGCAGGCGACGACCCTGGAGTACCTGCGGCTGGTGGCCGTCGCGCGGCTGTTCTTCGACAACGTGGCCCACCTGCAGGGCTCGTGGCTGACCACCGGCAAGGAGGTCGGCCAGCTCACCCTGCACATGGGCGCCGACGATCTCGGCTCGGTGATGCTCGAGGAGAACGTCGTCTCCTCCGCGGGGGCCCGGCACCGCACCAACCGGTCCGAGCTCATCCACCTGATCCGGGCCGCCGACCGCATCCCGGCGCAGCGCGACACGCTGTACCGGCACCTCGTCGTGCACCGTGACCCGGCGCTCGATCCGGTCGACGACCGGGTGGCCTCGCACTTCTCCTCGACCGCGCTGCCGCTGGTGTCGACCTGAGCCACGAACCGGACGCGGGCGGGCCGGGCGTCGCGGGCAGCGGGCCGAAGATCGAGCTGCACGTCCACCTCGAGGGGACGGTGCGGCCGGAGATGCTGCTCGCGATGGCGCGCCGCAACAACGAGGCGCTGCCGGCCCGCACCGTCGAGGGCGTAGCCGAGCTGTACCGCTTCCGCGACTTCGACCACTTCCTCAAGGTCTGGGTGCTCACGACGCAGGTCATGCGCACGGCCGACGACTTCCGCGAGGTCGTCGTCGACTACGCGGGACGGGCCGCCGCGCAGGGCGCCGTCTACCTCGAAGGCATCTTCTCGCCGTGGTTCCGGGTGAACCGGGGCGTGCCCTGGCAGGAGATCTTCACCGGCTACGCCGAGGGTGCGGTCGAGGCCCGCGAGCGCTTCGGGGTCGAGGTACGGCTGACCCCGGACATCGACCGGGTGCTGCCACCCGAGGTCGCGATGGACGTCGTCGGCTGGGCAGCCCGGTTCACCGACCGCGGTGTCGTCGGGATCGGGCTCGGCGGGCCCGAGGTGGGCCATCCGCCGGAGCCGTACGCGCCGGTCTTCGCCGCCGCCGCGGAGGCCGGCCTGCCCGCCGTCCCGCACGCGGGGGAGACGGCCGGCGCCGAGTCGGTGCGCGGCGCGCTGCACGCGCTGGGGGCGAGGCGGATCCGGCACGGCGTGCGGGCCCTCGAGGACCCCGAGCTCGTCGCCGAGCTGGTGGAGCGGGGCATCGTGCTGGACATCTGCCCGACGTCGAACCTGCGGACGGGTGTCGTCACCGACCTGGCGGCGCACCCGCTGCCCGAGCTGCTCGCGGCCGGGCTGCGCTGCTCGCTGGCCACCGACGATCCGGCGATGTTCGGCACGGATCTCGAACGGGAGTACGCCGTCGCGGCGGGCCTCGGGGTGCGCCTCGCCCGGCTCTACGAGGCCGGGGTTGCCGGTGCGCTGTGCGACGACCGGACCCGGTCCCGGCTGGTGGCGCTCGGGGCCGGCACGGACTGGGACGCCGCCCAGGCCACGGCGCTCGCCGCCGAGGCGGCTGGGTCGGCGGCTGGGTCCGCGCTGGCCGGGTCTGACGCGGCTGGGTCCGCGACGGTGGGGTCCGTGGCCATGACGAACGCAGAGGGATGAGCCGGTGAGTCGAGCGGGTCTGGACAAGAAGCCCGACCAGGTGGCCGCGATGTTCGACCAGGTCGCGCGGCGGTACGACGTGACGAACGCGGTGCTGTCGGCCGGCCTGGACCGCACCTGGCGGACCGCGACCGCGCGGGCCCTGGCCCTGGCGCCGGGCCTGCGGGTCCTCGACGTCGCGGCCGGGACGGCGACGTCGTCCCGGGCCTTCGCCGCCGCCGGGGCCGATGTCGTGGCTTGCGACTTCTCTCTCGGCATGCTGGCCCAGGCCCGGCGCCGGCTCGCCGACGCGACCGCGCGGGCGGGCGCCGGGGCGGGAACGGGTGGGGCGGGAACGGGTGGCGGCCGGGTGCTGCTGGCGGCTGGTGACGGCCTGCGCCTGCCCTTCGCGGACGGCTCCTTCGACCGGGTCACGATCTCCTTCGGCCTGCGCAACGTGGCCGAGGTCGACGTCTGCCTCGCCGAGCTGCTGCGGGTCACCCGGCCGGGGGGCGTGCTGGCGGTCTGCGAGTTCAGCCGTCCGGTGTGGCGGCCGGTGCGCACGGCGTACATGGAGTACCTGATGCGCGCGTTGCCCGCGGTCGCGCGAGCGGTGAGCAGCAGCCCGGACTCGTACGTGTACCTGGCGGAGTCCATCCGGGCCTGGCCGGGGCAGGCCGCGCTGGCGGAGACGATCCGCGCGGCCGGCTGGACAAGGGTGGGCTGGCGCAATCTCAGCGGCGGCATCGTCGCCGTCCACCGCGCCGTCCGCCCCGGCGGAGACGACTGACTGACCCCTGGGTCAGTTCGGGACGTGCGCCTCCATCCAGGCCAGCGCGCGCGCCCAGGCGTCGCGGGCCGCGGCGGCGTCGTAGGAGTCGGGGCGCGCGTCGTTGTAGAAGGCGTGGCCCACCCCCGGGTAGCGGACGACCTCGGTGTCGACCTCGGCGCGGGCGGCCGCGGCCCGCAGGTGCTCCACCTGCTCCACCGGGATCGAGCGGTCGAGATCCCCGTACAGCCCCAGCCAGGGGGTCTGCAGGGCGGCGGCGAGGTCGAGCTGCGAGGGCTCGCCGAACCGACCGTCCTCGATGCCGCCGCCGTAGAACGTGACGGCGGCGCCGAGCGGGCGCCGCACGGCCGCGTGGAAGGCGATGCCGCCGCCCATGCAGAACCCGACGACGGCGCAGCGGTCGACCGCCGTCCCCGACTCGGCGAGCACCATCAGCCCGGAGTCCAGGTCGTCGAGGATGTCGTCGCCGGACAACCGGCCGCGCAGCGAGACCGCCGCCGCCGAGTCGGTGTAGTCGAAGACGGGGGAGCCCAGCCGGTGGTACAGATCCGGGGCGACGGCCCGCCAGCCGGCGTCCGCGAACCTGCGGCAGACGTCGGTCACGTGGTCGGTGAGCCCGAACACCTCGTGCACGACGAGGACGCCGCCGCGGGCGGTCCACCGGGGCTCCGCTATGACCGCGGGCGTCGGACCTTCGGCGGTGGTGAGAACGACTGTTTCTGAGGTCATGACCGCGTCGATCTCCGATGTCGGTGGGGCCTGTCGATCCACGCCGGGCGATCGGCGGGCTCCGGATCCGATGGGGGCGCGTCGATCCGTGAGACGCGGGTCCGCGCGATGTCAGTCATTCGCGCGATGTCAGCCAACTTTCTGCCAGCCAAAGTCAGCCAACTTTTGTCAGCCAACTTTGCGGAACTACCCAGCTCGGGTGGTCATGTCACCTCCTGGCCGGGGACGGCCGGCCCGATCGTGCGCGTCGCCCCCGCCCGCTTGGCGTCAGCCCCCGCCCGCTCGCCCGCTCGCCCGGCGCGGGCCGCCTGCGTGCCCGCCGGTGCCGCCTGCGCTGCCGGCCGGCTCGCGCCGCACCGACAGGCGGGTGTTGGCCCGGTCGAGGGACCACCGAGGTGCCTATCGTCGCCGTGCCGTGGCGCTGCGTTGCGAAGTACGGGGGAAGTTGGCTCGTCTGCGCATCTCGAGGTCCTGGTTGGTGCCTTGGGCCTTGGCAGGGCCTACACTCGGCGTGGCGCTCGTGAAGAATTTCACGAGCGCGCAAGCGGGAGACGTGGGACACGGCCCTGATCGGCCGACTGGCGCGGGAATCCGGAGCAGCGCGTGACCAAGCGGATGACGGAACGGGACGGCACCCGGGCGGATGACCGCCCTGACGCCGACGTCATCGTGGTTGGTGCCGGGCCGGGCGGCTCGGCCACCGCGTACCACCTCGCCCGCACCGGGCTCGACGTCCTGCTGCTGGAGAAGAGCACCTTCCCTCGGGAGAAGGTCTGCGGTGACGGGCTGACCCCGCGGGCCGTGCGCAGCCTCGTCGAGATGGGCATCGACACATCGGTCGAGGCCGGCTGGCTGCGTAACAGGGGGCTGCGCATCATCGGCGGCGGTGTGCGCCTCGAGCTGCCGTGGCCGGAGCTCGCGAGCTGGCCCGACTACGGCCTGGTTCGCCCGCGCGCGGACTTCGACGAGATGCTCGCCCGGCACGCGGTCAAGGCCGGTGCCCGACTGGTCGAGGGCGCCTCCGTCACCGGGCCGGTGCGTGACGACCGGACGGGACGGGTGGTCGGCGTGACCGCCCGGGCCGGGGTCGACCGGGCTCCGGCCGAGTTCCGTGCCCCGGTCGTGGTCGCCGCTGACGGCAACAGCGCCCGGATCGCGCAGGCGCTGGGGATCCGGCGCAGGGAGGACCGCCCGCTGGGCGTGGCCGTGCGGCGCTACTACCGCAGCCCGCGCACGAACGACGACTTCCTCGAGTCCCACCTCGAGCTGTGGGAGGGCCCGCCGCGCCAGAGCCGACTGCTGCCGGGCTACGGGTGGATCTTCGGTATGGGTGACGGCACCAGCAACGTCGGCCTGGGCATGCTCAACACCACCAGCGCCTTCCAGAACACCGACTACCGGGATCTGCTCCGCCGGTGGCTGAACGGGCTGCCGCCCGAGTGGGGCTACACCGAGGAGAACGCCACCGGCCCGGTCCGCGGCAGCGCGCTGCCGATGGCCTTCAACCGCACCCCGCACTACCAGGACGGAGTGCTCCTCGTCGGCGACGCCGGCGGGATGGTGAACCCGTTCAACGGCGAGGGCATCGCATATGCGATGGAATCGGGCCGGATCGCCGCCGAGACGATCGTCCTTGCGCTCGCCCGGCACTCCGGGCCGGCCCGGGAGCGGGCGCTCGGGCGATATCCGGAGATCCTGACTCAGACATACGGGGGGTATTACACCCTGGGCCGTTTGTTTGTACAGCTCATCGGGAATCCGACCGTGATGGCGCTGGGGACCAGGTACGGGCTGCCTCGGCCCATGCTGATGCGTTTCGTCCTGAAGGTCATGGCGAATCTGACCGACCCGCGGGGAGGTGACGCCACGGATCGACTGATCAACGCGCTGACCCGGTTGGCGCCCGCCGCCTGAACGCGGCCACGTTCGGAAGCAGCCGGTAGGGACGCCGGCAGCCGCCGGTATGGACTCCGGCGCACGTGCTCGCACGCGACACCTCCCGATAGTCGCGCGTGCTCCGAACCAGGGAACTCCGGGCTGTGTCAGACGTCCACGGGAGATCCCTCCGGCGGTGCTGCGGAGGGGAACAATCCCGGTGCGACCGGGAAATCAGAGGTCGCGTAGGCTGCACCCGCGCTCGGCACCCGCGGGGGCAGGAGCACGAAGCACCGGTTGGCTCGGGAGGCCCGTTCGGCCACACCCGGCGAACCGCCACCAAGACGTCCGCACCAAACTTTCGAAGGAGAGGAGTTCGGCATGCTCGACAGTTATGTGCCGATCCTCGTTCTGCTCGCGATCGCGATGCTGTTCGCGGTCGGTTCCGTGGCGGTGAGCGCGCTGGTCGGCCCGAAACGGTTCAACCGGGCGAAGGTCGACATCTACGAGTGCGGTATCGAGCCCGAGCCGACACCGGCCGGGCCGCACCGCTTCCCGGTGAAGTACTACATCACCGCGATGCTCTTCATCGTCTTCGACATCGAGATCATCTTCCTGTTCCCGTGGGCCGTCACGTTCGACAGTCTCGCGGTCTTCGGTCTCGGCGCGATGGTGTCGTTCATGGCGACGATCTTCGTTGCCTACGCCTACATATGGCGCCGGGGGGGTCTGGAATGGGGCTAGAAGAGAAGCTGCCCGGTGGAGTTCTGCTGACCACCGTCGAGAAGCTGGCCAACTGGTCGCGCAGGTCGTCGCTGTGGCCGGCCACCTTCGGTCTGGCCTGCTGCGCGATCGAGATGATGTCGACCGGCGCCGGCCGGTACGACCTCTCCCGCTTCGGGATGGAGGTCTTCCGGGCCAGCCCGCGTCAGGCCGACCTCATGATCGTGGCGGGCCGGGTGAGCCAGAAGATGGCCCCGGTGCTGCGCCAGATCTACGACCAGATGCCCGAGCCCAAGTGGGTGCTGTCGATGGGCGTCTGCGCGAGCAGCGGCGGCATGTTCAACAACTACGCGATCGTGCAGGGCGTCGACCACATCGTTCCGGTGGACATGTACCTGCCGGGCTGCCCGCCGCGTCCCGAGATGCTCATGGACGCGATCATCAAGCTGCACGAGAAGATTCTCGCCGGCTCGGTGTCGGGCAAGGTCGAGCACACCAAGGCCGGCTCGTCCCCCTACCCGAAGCCGATCGAGGTGGCCACGGCGTGGGCCGGCCTGCCCGCCGGCGCGGTCGACACCCGCACGCTGTCGGTCAACGACCGCAAGCGGTTCAGCCTCCCCGAGGGCGCTCCGGTCCCGGCCGGGCGCGGTGCCGTCGAGCCGGTGCTGGACGAGCGCCGCCCGGCGGCGATCGCGCCGCCGTCCGTCTTCGGCCGCGGCAAGCGGGTGCCCGTCGACGCCAAGCCGACCGACGAGTCCCGGGCCGGCGGTCCCGGACCGAGCACGGAGACCCTGACCGATGACTGACCTGGTACCGGGCTCCGCCGGCGTTCCGGGCGGCCCGGGCGGCCGCCGCCGGGACGCCTTCGGCGCGCGCGGCAGTGGCGACACGTCGGGCTTCGGTGGCCTCGTGCCGCCGGTGGCCGCGCTGGCGTCGACGTCCCGGCCGTTCGGTGACGAGGCCGCCGACACCGTCTACGACACCCTCGAGCGGGTCTTCCCCGAGCTCGGTGACGCCGTCGAGCGGGTCGTCTTCGCGTACGGCGAGCTGACGATCCACGTGCGCCGCGAGCGGCTGCTGGACGTCGCGTGGACGCTGCGCGACGACCCGGGGCTGCGCTTCGAGCTGCTGTCGTCGCTGTCCGGGGTGGACTACCCCGACGACCTGACCGGCCGCCGCCTGCACTCCGTGGTGCACCTGACGTCGCTGACCCACCGGCGCCGGCTGCGTGTCGAGGTGTCCGTCGCGGACGGCGACGCGGTGCTGCCGAGCCTGACCCCGGTCTGGCCGACCGCGGACTGGCACGAGCGCGAGGCCTACGACCTGTTCGGCATCGTCTACGAGGGCCACCACGAGCTCACGCGGATCATGATGCCGGACGACTGGGTGGGCCACCCGCAGCGCAAGGACTACCCGCTCGGCGGCATCCCCGTCGAGTACAAGGGCGCGCAGATCCCGCCGCCCGAGACCCGCCGGAGCTACTCGTGACCGGGCACTGTCCGGCCGGCACCCGGGCGCGGGCCACCACGGGGTCACGCGTGACCGCCAGGCACCCCCGAGCCGACTTCCGAGGTTCGCTATGAGCACGCACACCGAGACGCCCGTCGACAGTCCGGCCGAGACCATCACCGGCGCGCAGCCCTACGAGGCCGGGTTCACCGAGTCCTCCGCCGGTCGCATCTACACCGTGACGGGCGGTGACTGGGAACAGGTTCTCGGCACCGGTGAGGACGACGGCGAGCGGATCACCGTCAACATGGGCCCGCAGCACCCGTCCACCCACGGGGTGCTGCGGCTGGTGCTGGAGATCGAGGGCGAGACGGTCACCGAGACCCGCCTGGTCATCGGCTACCTGCACACCGGGATCGAGAAGAGCTGCGAGTACCGCACCTGGACGCAGGCGGTCACGTTCCTCACCCGCGCCGACTACCTCTCGCCGCTGTACAACGAGGCGGCGTACTGCCTGTCGGTGGAGAAGCTGCTCGGCATCACGGACGAGGTGCCGGAGCGGGCGACCGTCATTCGGGTGCTCGTCATGGAGCTGCAGCGGATCGCCTCGCACCTGGTGTGGCTGGCGACCGGAGGCATGGAGCTCGGCGCCACCACCGGCATGATCTTCGGGTTCCGTGAGCGGGAGAAGATCCTCGACCTGCTCGAGACGATCACCGGCCTGCGGATGAACCACGCCTACATCCGCCCCGGCGGCCTGGCCCAGGACATCCCGGACGAGGCGATCCCGGCGATCCGCGAGTTCCTCGACTACATGCCCAAGCGCATCCGCGAGTACCACGCGCTGCTGACCGGCCAGCCCATCTGGAAGGCGCGGATGGTCGACGTCAACTTCCTCGACGCCGCCGCCTGCCTCGCGCTGGGGACGACCGGCCCGGTGCTGCGCGCCGCCGGTCTGCCCTGGGACCTGCGCAAGACCATGCCGTACTGCGGCTACGAGACCTACGAGTTCGACGTCCCGACCGCGCTCGAGGGCGACTCCTACGCCCGGTACCTGGTGCGGCTGGAGGAGATGGGCGAGTCCCTCAAGATCGTCGAACAGTGCCTGGACCGGCTGCGCCCCGGCCCGGTCATGGTCGCCGACAAGAAGATCGCCTGGCCGTCGCAGCTGGCCATCGGCTCGGACGGCATGGGCAACTCGCTCGAGTACATCCGCAAGATCATGGGGACCTCGATGGAGGCCCTGATCCACCACTTCAAGCTCGTCACCGAGGGCTTCCGGGTGCCCGCCGGCCAGGTGTACACGCAGATCGAGTCGCCGCGCGGCGAGCTCGGCTACCACGTCGTCAGCGACGGCGGCACCAGGCCGTTCCGCGTCCACGTGCGGGACCCAAGCTTCGTGAACCTGCAGGCCGTGCCCGCGCTGACGGAGGGCGGGCAGGTGGCCGACGTGATCGTCGGCGTCGCCTCCGTCGACCCGGTGCTCGGGGGAGTTGATCGCTGATGCCACTGACCGAACAGACCCGCGCCGCGGCCCGCGAGATCGTCGCGCGCTACCCCGAGGGGCGTTCCCGCTCGGCGCTGCTGCCGATGCTGCACCTGGTGCAGTCCGAGCAGGGCGCGGTCACCGCGGAGGGCGTGGAGTTCTGCGCCGAGGAGCTCGGCATCACCCACGCCGAGGTCAGCGCGGTCGCGACGTTCTACACGATGTACAAGCGCCGCCCGGTCGGCGACTGGCTGGTCTCCGTCTGCACGAACCTCTCCTGCCTGTTGCGCGGCGGCGAGGAGGTCTACGAGCGCCTGTCGAAGAACCTCGGCGTCGGGCACGACCAGACCACCGAGGACGGCACGATCACGCTGGAGCACGCCGAGTGCCTGGCGGCCTGTGACTACGCGCCGGTGATGACCGTCAACTACGAGTTCTACGACCAGGTCAACCCGGACTCGGCGGAGGAGATCGTCGAGGCCCTGCGGCGCGGCGAGCGCCCGGCCCCGACCCGCGGCGGCCCGCTGTGTACGTTCGGCGAGTCCTCGTTCCAGCTCGCCGGCTTCGAGGACCCGCGTCCGGAGGGCGTCGCCGGGCAGGGGGTGGGGACCCCGTCTCTGGCCGGCGTGCTGCTCGCCGAGGCCGCCGGCTGGAAGGCGGAGGACGGCGTGGCCGGTGCCCCGCCGCTGACCCCGCTGCCCTCGAACGCGCCGCCCTCGGCTGCTTCGGCCCCGGCTGCGCCGGCGTCGAGCAGCCCCGCATCGTCGAGCGCCGCCGCCCCGGCGAGCCCGGCGCCCGCGCCGGGGACGCCCGGCGTCCCGCAGACGAAGGTGAACTGACCATGCCTGTCACCCCGGTCCTCACCCGGCGCTGGACGGCGCCCGAGTCGTGGACGCTGGCGACCTACGAGCGCCTTGACGGCTACCAGGGCCTGCGCCGGGCGCTGGCGCAGAGCCCGGACGACCTGATCAAGCTGGTCAAGGACTCCGGCCTGCGCGGCCGCGGCGGCGCGGGCTTCCCCACCGGCATGAAGTGGGGCTTCATCCCGCAGGGCGACGGCAAACCGCACTACCTCGTCATCAACGCCGACGAGGGCGAGCCGGGCACCTGCAAGGACGCCCCGCTGATGAAGGCCGACCCGCACTCGCTGATCGAGGGCATCGTGATCGCCGCCTACGCGGTGCGCGCGAACCGGGCCTTCATCTACCTGCGCGGCGAGCTCATCCACGCCGGCCGGCGGCTGCGCGCCGCGGTCGCCGAGGCGTACCGCGCCGGCTACCTGGGACGCGACATCCTCGGTAGCGGGTTCGACCTCGACCTGGTGGTGCACTCCGGCGCCGGCGCGTACATCTGCGGCGAGGAGACGGCGCTGCTGGACTCGCTGGAGGGCCGGCGCGGCCAGCCGCGGCTGCGCCCGCCGTTCCCGGCGACCCACGGCCTGTACGCGTCCCCCACGGTCGTGAACAACGTCGAGACGATCGCCACGGTTCCCTTCATCGTGAACTACGGCGTCGACTGGTTCCGGTCGATGGGCCGCGAGCGCGCCCCGGGCCCGAAGATCTACAGCCTCTCCGGCCACGTGACTCACCCCGGCCAGTACGAGGCGCCGATGGGCACGACGCTGCGCGAGCTGCTCGACATGGCGGGCGGCGTCCTCGGCGGCCGCAAGCTCAAGGCGTGGACCCCGGGCGGCTCGTCGACGCCGCTGCTGACCGCCGACCACCTTGACGTCCCGCTGGACTTCGAGGGCGTGCAGGAGGCCGGCTCGCTGCTCGGCACGGCCGCCCTCATGATCATGGACGACTCGGTCGACATGCTCAAGATCGTGCGGCGGCTGACCCAGTTCTACGCGCACGAGTCGTGCGGCAAGTGCACCCCGTGCCGGGAGGGCACCACCTGGATGGTGCAGATCCTGTCCCGGATGGAGCGCGGCCAGGGCGACCCCGACGACGTCGACACCCTCGTCGACGCCTGCGACAACATCTTCGGACGCGCCTTCTGCGCGCTCGCGGACGGCGCCACCTCGCCGATCGTCTCCGGGATCAAGTTCTTCCGGAACGAGTTCCTCCCGATCACCCCGGTGGGGCCGTCGGGTTCCACCACGTCGGTAGCCGGCTCGGCGAACGGCGCGGCCGCGGGTGGCGCGGCCGCGGGCACGCCGGGCGCCTACGCGGGAGCGCACTGAGATCATGACCGTCGCCCCAGAGAAGCCGGCAGCGCCGGCCGCCCCCGACCACGTCACGCTCACCGTGGACGGGCTAGAGGTGAGCGTGCCGAAGGGCACCCTCATCATCCGGGCCGCGGAGCTGTTGGGAATCGAGATCCCGCGGTTCTGCGACCATCCCCTGCTGGACCCGGTCGGCGCCTGCCGGCAGTGCATCGTCGAGGTCGAGGGCCAGCGCAAGCCGGTCGCGTCCTGCACGACCACCGTCGCCGCCGACATGGTCGTCAGGACCCAGGTCACCTCGCCGGTGGCGAAGAAGGCCCAGGCCGGGACGCTGGAGTTCCTGCTCCTCAACCACCCCCTCGACTGCCCGATCTGCGACAAGGGCGGCGAGTGCCCGCTGCAGAACCAGTCGATGGCCAACGGCGCGGCCACCTCCCGCTTCAAGGAGACGAAGCGGGCATACCCGAAGCCGCTGGCGATCTCCAGCCAGATCCTGCTGGACCGGGAGCGCTGCGTGCTGTGCGCGCGCTGCACCCGGTTCTCCGCGCAGATCGCCGGGGACCCGTTCATCGAGCTGTTCGAGCGGGGCGCGGCCGAGCAGGTCGCCGTCAGCGACGGGCAGCCGTTCTCGTCCTACTTCTCCGGCAACACCGTGCAGATCTGCCCGGTCGGCGCGCTCACCAGCGCCGCCTACCGGTTCCGGGCCCGGCCGTTCGACCTGGTGTCGACGCCGACCTCCTGTGAGCACTGCGCCGCCGGCTGCTCGCTGCGCACCGACCACCGGCGCGGCAAGGTGATGCGTCGCCTCGCCGCCGAGGACCCGGCGGTCAACGAGGAGTGGAACTGCGACAAGGGCCGGTTCGCGTTCAACTACGCGCGCCAGTCCGACCGGCTCACCACGCCGCTGATCCGGGACGACAGCACCGGCGAGCTGGTCGAGGCGAGCTGGTCGGAGGCGCTGGAGTACGCCGCCCGCGGCCTGGCCGAGTGCCGGGACCGCAACGGCGTCGGCGTGCTCGCCGGCGGCCGGCTCACCCGCGAGGACGCCTACGCCTACGCCAAGTTCGCCCGGCTCGCCCTGGGCACCAACGACGTGGACTTCCGCGCCCGCCCGCACTCCGCCGAGGAGGAGGCCTTCCTCGGCAGCGCCGTCGCCGGTACCGGAATCGGGGTCACCTACGCCGATCTGGAGGCCGCGCCCGCCGTCCTGCTCGTCTCGTTCGAGCCGGAGGAGGAGTCGCCCATCGTCTTCCTGCGGCTGCGCAAGGCGGCGAGCAAGCACGGAACCGCCGTGCACGCGCTGGCGCCGCTGATCACCCGCGGGCTGCGCAAGATGGCCGGCACGCTGATCCCGGTCGTCCCCGGCGGCGAGGCCGCCACGCTGGACGAGCTGGCCACCGGTGCGTCGGCCACCACCGAGGCGCTGCGGGCACCCGGCTCGGTGATCCTGGTCGGCTCGCGGGCCGCCGAGTCGCCCGGCGCGCTGTCCGCGGCGCTGCGCCTGGCCGAGTCCACCGGCGCCGCGCTGGCCTGGGTGCCGCGCCGGGCCGGTGAGCGCGGCGCGGTCTCCGCCGGCCTGCTCCCGTCGCTGCTGCCGGGCGGCCGCCCGGTCGCGGACGTCGGCGCGCGGGCCGAGGTGGAGTCCTTCTGGGGCGCCCGCCTGCTGGGTGCGCCCGGCCGCGACACCGCCGGCATTCTGGCCGCCGCCGCGGCGGGCCGGCTTGACGCGGTCGTCGTCGCCGGTGTCGACGCCGAGGACCTGCCCGACCCCGCGGCCGCGCTGGCCGCGCTGGCCCGGGTGCCGTTCTGCGTCTCGCTGGAGATCCGCCGCTCGTCGATCGCGGAGGTCGCCGACGTCGTCTTCCCGGTCGCTCCGGTGGCCGAGAAGGCCGGCACGTTCGTGGACTGGGAGGGCCGGCTGCGGCCCTTCCAGCGCGCGCTGGACACCCCGGCCCTGCCCGACCTGCGGGTGCTGCACCTGCTTGCCGCCGAGATGGGCGTGGACCTGCGGATCCCGGACGCCGGCGCCGCCGCGCGCGAGCTCAGCGAGCTCGGCCGGGCCGGTGACGAGACCGGCCGCGGGCCGGCCCCCACCGAGTCGGTGCCCGCCGCGGTCACCGCCGGCGCGGGGGAGGCCCTGCTGGCGACCTGGCACCTCAACCTCGACGACGGCGCCCTGCAGGCCGGCGAGCCGTACCTGGCCGGCACCGCGCACCCGCCGCGGCTGCTGCTCTCGGCCGCGACCGCCGCCGAGATCGGCGCGGTCGAGGGCGAGCCGGTCACGGCCAGCACCTCCCGTGGCTCGGTCACGCTGCCGCTGGAGATCATCGCGATGCCGGACCGGGTCGTCTGGGTGCCCACGCACTCGCCCGGATCGCATGTCCGCCGCTCGCTGGCCGAGCACGCCGGCGTGCTGGTCCAGATCAGCCCCGGCGGCCTGTTGCCGACCGAGACGGCGCCCGGCGGGGGAGTCGACACCTTCCCGGTCGACGAGACCCGCGGCGCGGCACTCGGCTCGCAGCTCGCCACCGCCCAGGACACCGCCGTGACCGTGGCCCGCACCGGCCTCGGTGCCGCGGGCCGGGTCGACACCACCGGAGGCCGGGCATGACCGGGACCTCGACGCTCCTGCTCGCCGCGAACGTCGGCGACCCGGACATGTCCGTCCTCACCGACGACCCGTTCTGGCTCATCCTGATCAAGGCTGTCGCGGTCTTCGCGTTCCTGCTGGTGATGACGCTGTTCTCGATCGTCTTCGAGCGCAAGGTCGTCGCGAAGATGCAGCAGCGGGTCGGGCCGAACCGGCACGGCCCGCGCGGCTGGCTGCAGAGCCTCGCCGACGGCGTGAAGCTCATGCTCAAGGAAGACATCATCCCGACGCTGGCCGACAAGCCGATCTTCATCCTGGCTCCGATCATCTCGGCGGTGCCGGCCATCCTGGCCTTCGCCTGCATCCCGTTCGGGCCGGAGGTGTCGATCTTCGGTGAACGCACGACGCTCCAGCTCGCCGACCTGCCGGTCAGCGTGCTGTACCTGCTGGCGGCGGCGTCGCTGGGCGTGTACGGACTGATCCTCGCCGGCTGGTCCAGCGGCTCGACCTACCCGCTGCTGGGCTCGCTGCGCTCGGCCGCGCAGATCATCTCCTACGAAGTCGCGATGGGCCTGGCCTTCGTCGCGGTCTTCATCTACGCGGGAACACTGTCGACCGCGGGCATCGTGCAGAGCCAGCACGACTGGTGGTACATCGCGCTGCTGCCGTCGTTCATCCTCTACTGCATCGCGATGGTCGGTGAGACGAACCGGACGCCGTTCGACCTCCCCGAGGCCGAGGGCGAGCTGGTCGGCGGGTTCCACACCGAGTACAGCTCGATCAAGTTCGCGTTCTTCTTCCTCGCCGAGTACATCAACATGGTCACCGTCTCGGCGATCGCGACCACGCTGTTCCTCGGAGGCTGGCAGCCGCCGCCGATCCCGGGCCTGTCCGGGCTGGACCACGGCTGGTACCCGCTGATCTGGTTCGTCATCAAGCTGCTGCTGTTCATCTTCGTGTTCATCTGGCTGCGGGGCACGCTGCCGCGGCTGCGCTACGACCAGTTCATGGCCTTCGGCTGGAAGGTCCTGATCCCGGTCGGCCTGGTGTGGGTGCTCGCGGTCGCGACCTTCCGCGCCTACCAGGAGCACGTGAGCGACCGGACGCCGTGGCTGATCGGCTTCGGGGTCGTGGTGGGCGTCCTGCTCGTGGTCGCGATCATCGACCCGGGCGCGGCGAGAGCCCAGCGTGAGCAGGAGGAGGCCGAGCGGGAACGCGCCGAATCGGCCCCGAGCCTGGACAGGATTCCCTGGCCGCCGCCGTCCGACGGCGCGACGAGGGCACTGGCCGGCCGTACCGCGGCCGGCAGCGGCGTGGCCGGCTCCGCCGGCGGCGACAAGGGAAACACCACCGTCATCCCCGCGGGCTCCGGCCCGCGACAGGAGAGCTGAACCATGGGGATCCTCGACCCCTACAAGGGTTTCGGCGTCACCTTCTCGACGATGTTCAAGAAGCCGACGACCGAGCAGTACCCGGAGCAGAAGAAGGAGACGGCACCCCGCTTCCACGGCCGTCACCAGCTCAACCGGCATCCGGACGGGCTGGAGAAGTGCGTCGGCTGCGAGCTGTGCGCGTGGGCCTGCCCGGCCGACGCGATCTACGTCGAGGGCGCGGACAACACCGACGAGCAGCGTTTCTCGCCGGGTGAGCGGTACGGCCGCGTCTACCAGATCAACTACCTGCGCTGCATCCTGTGCGGGCTGTGCATCGAGGCGTGCCCCACCCGGGCGCTGACGATGTCGAACGACTACGAGCTGGCCGACGACAGCCGCAACGACCTGATCTTCACCAAGGAGCAGCTGCTCGCCCCGCTTCGGGCCGGGATGGAGTCCCCGCCGCACCCGATGCGCCTCGGCGAGAGCGAGACCGACTACTACACCCGCGATCCCGACGCCCCGCTGCCCTGGCAGGTCGGCGGCTCGCCGGCCGGCGAGGCTGACGAGGCCGGCGAGGCCGAAAGGGCGGCGGACAAGGTGCCCGCCCACGGCGCGGGTTCGGAGCGGCCCCGATGAATCCGCAGATTCTCGCCCAGGCGGCGGAGATCAGCAGCACGTCGAACGGCGAGGCCTGGACGTTCTGGCTGCTCGCGCCGGTCGCGCTGCTGGCGGCGCTCGGCATGGTCCTGATGCGCAGCGCGGTGCACTCCGCCCTGCTGCTCGTGGTGAACCTGTTCTGCGTCGCGGTGTTCTACCTGATCCAGGACGCGCCCTTCCTGGGCTTCGTCCAGATCATCGTCTACACCGGCGCGATCATGGTGTTGTTCCTGTTCGTGCTGATGCTGGTCGGAGTCGATTCGTCCGACTCGCTGGTCGAGACCCTGCGCGGCCAGCGGATCGCCGCGGTGATCCTCGGGCTCGGCTTCGCCGGCCTGCTGGCGTTCCCGATCGGCCGCGCGATCGACGGCGGCAAGGCGGCGGGCCTGGAGGCGGCGAACACCGGCGGCAACGTCCACGCGATCGGACGTCTGCTGTTCACCCAGTACGTCTTCGTCTTCGAAGCGATCTCGGTGCTGCTCGTGGTCGCGGCGATCGGGACGATGGTCCTCGGTCACCGCGAGCACACCGGTGGGAAGGTCACGCAGAAGGAACGGATGCGCGCTCGCTTCGCCGAGGGCGGCACCGTCACCCCGCGGCCCGGGCCGAAGGTCTTCGCGACCAACCCCGGCCCGGAGCAGCCCGAGCTCGTCGCGGCCGGCGGCGGCGATGTCGCCGGCGGCGGCCCGGACCTCGGCGGGCCCGGTGCGGGCCCGTCCGGCCCGGCCGGCGCGGGTGGTCCGGACGGCGGCGGTATCGGTGGCCCGGGCGGTCCTGGGACAGGCGGTCCCGGTGCGGGCGGTGCTGGTGGTCCGGGTACGGACGGCCCGGGCGGCGGTGGGCCCGACGGCGGGCCGAGCGCGAACGGGACGAGTGAGGACTCCGACGACGAGACCGTCGTCGGCGGGTCGGCGCCGGTGGGCGCGGGCAGGGGGAGCGGTCGGTGAACCCGGCGAACTATCTGATCCTGTCGGGGTTGCTGTTCACCATCGGCGCGACCGGGGTTCTGGTCCGGCGCAACGCGATCGTCGTGTTCATGTCGATCGAGCTGATGCTCAACGCGGTGAACCTGACCCTGGTGACGTTCTCCCGCATCCACGGGACGCTGGAGGGCCAGATCATGGCGTTCTTCGTCATGGTCGTGGCCGCCGCCGAGGTGGTCGTCGGCCTGGCGATCATCCTGGCGATCTTCCGGACGCGCAGATCCGCGTCGGTCGACGACGTGAACCTCCTGAAGTACTGACCTCTCGACGTACTCGGGCATCCCGAGGCTTGTCTCCCGGCCGCCCTGACGCGGCCGCGACCGGGACCTCCGGTCACGGAAGAACGGACGACACTGCAGTGACGCTTTGCGCAACAGGGGCGGCGCAGCCCGGACCACCTCCGGTGGCCCTGGCGCTGGCGCATGTACCCGGAACCGGACCGCGATGAGCGCCGGAGGGGCCGCCATCCTCGCGGCCGACGAGCACGGCGGCGGGGCCGTGCACTACGCCGCCGCGTCCGGGGCGTTCTCGCTGACCTGGCTGCTCATCGCGCTTCCGCTGGCCGGGGCGGCCATCCTGCTGCTCGGCGGGCGGCGCACCGACCGGTGGGGCCACCTGCTCGGCACGCTGACCGCGGCCGCCTCCTTCGTGGTCGGCCTGGTCCTGTTCTTCGGGCTGCTCGACCGCTCCGGTGACGACCGGGCCGTCTCCCAGCACCTCTACAGCTGGATCCCGGTCAACGGCTTCCAGGTGGATGTCGGCCTGCTGTTCGACCAGCTCTCCGCGGTCTTCGTGCTGCTGATCACCGGTGTGGGCACGCTGATCCACATCTACTCGATCGGCTACATGTCGCACGACCCGGGCCGGCGGCGCTTCTTCGCCTACATGAACCTGTTCCTGGCGTCGATGCTGCTGCTGGTGCTGGGCAACAACTTCCTGGTGCTCTACGGCGGCTGGGAGCTGGTCGGCCTCTCGTCCTTCCTGCTCATCAAGTTCTGGGAGTACAAGCCGGCCGCGGCCACCGCCGCGAACAAGGCCTTCTACATGAACCGGGTCGGCGACGTCGGTCTCGCGCTCGCGATCATGTTCATGTTCGCCACCGTCGGCAGCACGAACTACGACTCGGTGTTCGGTGCCGCCGCCGCGGACGTCATCGGCTACGGCACCATCACCGCGATGGCGCTCCTGCTCCTGCTCGGCGCCTGCGGCAAGTCCGGTCAGTTCCCGCTGCAGGCCTGGCTCCCGGACGCCATGGAGGGCCCGACCCCGATCTCGGCGCTCATCCACGCCGCGACCATGGTCACCGCCGGTGTGTACCTGATCGTCCGGGCTGCTCCGATCTTCGACCAGACGCAGGCCGCGCGGACCGTCGTCCTGATCATCGGCGCGGTCACGATCCTCATCGGATGCGTCATCGGCTGCGCCTACGACGACATCAAGAAGGTCCTGGCCTACTCGACGGTCAGCCAGATCGGCTACATGTTCCTCGCTGTCGGGCTCGGCCCGGCCGGGTACGCGCTGGGCATCATGCACCTGCTCGCGCACGGCTTCTTCAAGGCCGGCCTGTTCCTCGGCTCCGGTTCGGTCATCCACGCGATGGACGACGAGCAGGACATGCGCCGCTACGGCGGGCTGTGGCGGCACATGCCGATCACCTGGGTCACCTTCGGTCTCGGCTACCTGGCGATCATCGGCTTCCCGGGCCTGTCCGGGTTCTTCACCAAGGACCGCATCATCGAGACGGCGCTGGCCAAGGGTGGCACCAGCGGCTACATCTACGGTGGCGTGGCGCTGCTCGGTGCCGGGATCACCGCCTTCTACATGACCCGGCTGTTCCTGATGACCTTCCACGGCAAGGCGCGCTGGGAGCACGACGGGCCGCAGGCCAAGCACCCGCACGAGTCGCCGGCGACGATGACCGGCCCGATGATGCTGCTGGCCGTCGGCTCGGTCTTCGCCGGTGGGCTGTTCGTCCTCGGCAGCTCGATGCAGGACTGGCTCGCCCCGGTGGTGGGCGAGCACGGTGAGGCGCACCACGACATCTCGCCCGCGGTCGTCACCGCGCTGGTGCTGGTCGTTTCCGCCGGCGGGTTCGCCGGTGCCTACCTGCGCTACCAGCTCCGTCCGGTCGAGGCCGTCGCCCGGCCGGACGCCGAGGTCAGCGTGGTGACCGTCGCCGCGCGCCACGACCTCTACGCGAACACCTTCAACGAGGTCGTCGCCATGCGGCCGGGGCAGTACCTGACCCGCTTCCTGGTCTGGGCGGACAACGTCGGCATCGACGGCTTCGTGCGCGGGAGCGCCGCCGCCGTGGGTGGACTGTCCGGCCGGCTGCGACGCACCCAGACCGGCTTCGTCCGGTCCTACGCACTGTCGATGTTGGGAGGTACCGTCCTCGTGGTCGGTGCTCTGCTGCTCACCAGGGCCGGCTGACGTGAGCACAGCCCCCTGGCTGACGATCATGCTGATCGTCCCCGCGGTCGGTTCGCTGGTCGTCGCGTCGCTGCCGCGCCGGCACGGCACGCTCGCCAAGCAACTCGCGCTCGTGGTCTCGCTGGCAGTTCTGGTGCTCGCGGTGCTGGCCACCGCCGCCTACGACCCGGACAAGGCCGGCTTCCAGTTCGGCCAGTCCTATGACTGGATCAAGGAGTTCGGCGTCTCCTACTCGGTGGGCGCCGACGGCATCTCGCTGGTGCTGATGCTGCTCGCCGCGCTGCTCGTCCCGGTGGTCGTGCTGTCCTCCTGGGACGAGGCGGAGGAGGGGCGGCGTTCCGTCCCCGCGTTCTTCGCGCTGCTGCTGGCGCTGGAGACGGGCATGGTCGGGGTGTTCGCCGCCACCGACGTGTTCCTCTTCTACGTCTTCTTCGAGGCCATGCTCATCCCGATGTACTTCCTCATCGGGAGCTACGGGCCGGTCGAGGAGAAGGCACAGCGCTCCTACGCGGCGGTGAAGTTCCTGCTCTACAGCCTGTTCGGCGGGCTGCTGATGCTCGCCGCGGTGATCGGCCTGTACGTGGTCTCCGCCGACCAGCTCGGCACGGGCACGTTCGACTTCGCCACCCTGCGCCAGCTGGAGATCACCCCGGGCGTGCAGAAGCTGCTGTTCCTGGGCTTCTTCATCGCCTTCGCCATCAAGGCGCCGCTGTTCCCGTTCCACACCTGGCTGCCCGACGCCGGCGCGCAGTCGCCGACCGGCGGCGCCGTCCTGCTCGTCGGGGTGCTGGACAAGGTCGGCACCTTCGGCCTGATCCGGTACTGCATCCCGCTGTTCCCGGACGCCGCCGAGTACTTCGCGCCGATGGTGCTGGCCCTGGCGGTGATCGGCATCTTCTACGGCGCCCTGCTGGCCATCGGCCAGCGAGATATGAAACGCCTGGTCGCCTACACCTCGCTGGCCCACTTCGGGTTCATCGCGCTCGGGACCTTCGCCTTCACCTCGCAGGCCGGCACGGGCGCCGTGCTCTACATGGTCAACCACGGCCTGTCGACGGGGCTGCTGTTCGTGGTGGTCGGCTTCCTGGTCGCCCGTCGGGGCAGCCGGGACGTCAGCGCCTACGGCGGCATGGCCCAGGTGACGCCGATCCTCGCCGGGGTCTTCCTGATCGCCGGCCTGTCCTCGCTGGCCCTGCCGGGTACGAACAGCTTCGTCAGCGAGTTCCTGGTGCTGGTCGGCACGTTCACCGAGTACCGGGCGCTGGCGATCGTCGCGACCTGCGGGATCGTGCTCGCCGCGATCTACATCCTGTACCTGTACCAGCGCACGATGACCGGTCCGGTCAAGGACGAGAAGATACGTCTCATCAAGGACCTCAGCGTGCGGGAGCGGGTGGTGGTCGCGCCGATGGTCGCTCTGATCATCGGGCTCGGGGTGTACCCCAAGCCGCTGCTCGACATCATCACGCCCACGGTGACCGCCACGTTCGCGGACATCGGGAAGTCTGACCCGGCGCCGACGGCCCCGGTGGCCGCGCCGGAATCCGGAGGCCATTCGTGAGCGCCGCAACGACTGTGCTGGCGCAGGGCGCCGCGCAGAAGATCACACCGCCGTCGATCGAGTACTCGTCCCTCAGCCCGATGCTCATCCTGTTCGGCGTCGCGCTGGCCGGGGTCCTCGTCGACGCCTTCGCCCCGCCCAAGGCCCGGCGGGTGCTCCAGCCGCTGCTGGCCGGGGCGGGGTTCATCGGCGCGTTCGTCGCGGTGGTGCTCCTGCACGCCCACCGCCAGGTGCTCGCCGCCGGCGCGGTGGCCATCGACGGGCCGACGCTGTTCCTGCAGGGCACCATCCTGGTGTTCGCGCTGCTGTCGGTGCTGCTGGTCGCCGAGCGTCGGCTGGACTCCTCCGGCGGCGCGCTCGTCGCCTCCGCCGCGGTCGTCCCCGGCTCGCGCGGCTCCACCGCGCAGCGCACCTCGCCGGACGTGCAGACCGAGGCGTATCCGCTGATGGTCTTCTCGGTCAGCGGCATGCTGCTCTTCGTCGCCTCGAACAACCTGCTGGTCATGTTCGTGGCGCTGGAGATCCTCTCGCTGCCGCTGTACCTGCTGTGCGGGCTGGCGCGGCGCCGGCGGCTGCTGTCGCAGGAAGCCGCGATGAAGTACTTCCTGCTCGGGGCGTTCTCGTCGGCCTTCTTCCTTTATGGGGTCGCGTTCGCCTACGGCTACGCCGGCAGTGTCGAGCTCGGCCGGGTCGCCGACGCGGTGGGCACGGTCGGCCAGAACGACACCTACCTCTACCTGTCGCTCGCGCTGCTCGGCGTCGGCCTGTTCTTCAAGATCGGTGCCGCCCCGTTCCACTCCTGGACGCCGGACGTCTACCAGGGCGCGCCGACACCGATCACCGCCTTCATGGCGGCCGGGACGAAGGTCGCCGCTTTCGGGGCGCTGCTGCGTGTCTTCTACGTGGCCTTCGGTGGCATGCGGTGGGACTGGCGGCCGGTGATCTGGGCTGTGGCGATCCTCACCATGGTCGTCGGCGCCGTCCTTGCGCTCACCCAGCGTGACATCAAGCGGATGCTCGCCTACTCCGCGGTCGCCCACGCCGGCTTCCTGCTCGTCGGGGTAGCCGGCTCGAACGTCGACGGCCTGCGCGGCGCCATGTTCTACCTGGTGACCTACGGCTTCACCACGATCGCGGCGTTCGCGGTGGTCTCCCTGGTCCGCACCGGCGACGGCGAGGCCAGCGACCTCTCCCAGTGGCAGGGCCTGGGCCGGACGTCCCCGCTGCTGGCGGGCATCTTCGCCTTCCTGCTGCTCGCGCTCGCCGGCATCCCGCTGACCAGCGGGTTCACCGGCAAGTTCGCGGTCTTCCAGGCGGCGATCGACGGCGACGCCACCCCGCTGGTGGTCGTGGCCCTGGTGTGCAGCGCGATCGCGGCGTTCTTCTACGTCCGGGTCATCGTGCTGATGTTCTTCTCCGAGCCGCTCGCCGACGGGCCGGTCGTTGTCACCCGGCCGACTCTTACCTTCGCTACGGTGGGTATAGGTGCACTCATGACCCTGCTGTTGGGCGTGGCGCCGCAGCCGCTTCTCGACCTGGCGACCACCGCGGCGACCTCCGGCTTCGTACGCTGATGGCGGTATGAGCGCTATCGGGCTGGAAGTGATGGGGATCAGGGCCGACCCTGATCTCGAGAAGTCGATGCGGGTCGGGCTCGCCGCGGTCGAGGAGATGCTGCGCGGATCCGTCCGCAGCGAGTTCTCCTTCGTGACCGAGGCGTCCCGGCACCTCGTAGACGCGGGCGGCAAGCGGTTCCGACCCATGGTCGTACTGCTTGCCGCCCAGTTCGCCGATCCGGACGCGGCCGGTGTCGTGCCGGCGGCCGTGGCGATCGAACTGACCCATCTGTCGACGCTGTACCACGACGACGTGATGGACGAGGCCCCGCTGCGCCGCGGAGCCGCGTCCGCGAACGCCCGGTGGACGAACACGGTCGCGATCCTCACCGGCGACTTCCTGTTCGCCCGCGCGTCCGAGATCACGGCCGACCTGGGGCCGGAGGCGACCCGCATTCTGGCGCGCACGATCGCGACCCTCTGCGAGGGCCAGATCCGCGAGACCGTCGGGGTCGGGCCGGGGCAGGACCCGATCGAGCACTACCTGCGGGTCATCACGGAGAAGACGGCTTCGCTGATCGCCACGTCCGCCCGCCTGGGCGCCATGCTCGCCGGCGCCGACCCGGTCACGACCGACGTCCTGGCCGCGTTCGGGGAGCGCTTCGGGGTGGCCTTCCAGCTCTCCGACGACCTCATCGACGTGGCGTCGCCGAGCGAGGACTCCGGCAAGACACCCGGGACGGACCTGCGCGAGGGCATCCCGACGCTGCCGGTGCTCTACGCCCTGCAGGGCGAGGACGCGGCGGCCCGCCGGCTGCGCGACCTGCTCGGGGTGAACCCGCGCACGGAGGCCGGGGTCACCGAGTCCGGGGTCGTCGAGGCGTTGGAGTTGCTGCGCGAGCACCCGGCGATGGACCGGGCCCGCGCCGAGCTCATCCGCTGGTCGAGTGAGGCCCGCGAGTGCCTGGCGCCGCTGCCCGACGGCTCGGCCAAGACCGCGCTGGAGTCGCTGGCCGACTTCGTCATCGACCGCACGAGCTAGTCCGCGGCGGGCTGCAGCCCGTCTCGCGAAGATCGACCAGAAGTGGATCGATCATGAGTCGGATGCCGTGCCGTGTCAGGGCCCGGTTCGGGGTCGGGGTGGCTGGCGGGCCTCGGTGTCGTGCGTGGCGGGGCGGTGCCGGGAGTGATCATGGCGGCGCCGTGCGAGGACGTTCCTGCCGGCCAGCTCTCGGGATCCTGCCGGGAAGCCGCCGACCACACGGTTTCAGACGTCGGACGTCGGACGTCGGACGTCGGACGTCGGGTGTCGGGCGTACGGCGTCGCGGCGGAGAGAGTGCCGGCTTGGAGCGGGTGCCGGGGTGACGTGCTGGCGCCTCCGGTGGAACAGGACTCAGCCCGTAACCCGGATCCACCTTCCCTGAACCGGTTATGCACCCTGGGTGCCGCCGTCGGGTGATGTGTGGCGGGTGAGTGAGTCCTGGCTGCCTCTCACCCGCCACGGTCCCGCGGCGCCGTGCATAGCGGCGGGCTGGTACGCATGCCTATCGGGCTCGGACCGTGTCCGGGCCCGATGATCGCCCTGTGCCCTGTGCCCTGTGCCCTGTGCCCTGTGCCCTGTGCCCCCCGTACCCTGAGCCCCCGCCCCCCAGGACACGGCCGCCACGGATGGCGGCGGATCAGGGTTTCCCTGGGGTGCTCGAACCGGACACGACTACTACTCCGTGGCCGATCGTTCTCTGTGGGAAGGGCCGTAAGAAGGATGCCGGTAAGACAAGGGTGGAGAACTTCTCCCAGCAGGTGCCGGCGGGGCCGCCGCGGTCCGTGCTCCGAGGCCGACCGAACGCCGTACCGACACACCGGTTGACCGGTTGGCGGGTTGGCCGGTTGCCGTTCCGGCTGAGGTGACGGTGCTGTTCGAAACAGTCGGCGGTGTCGTTGGACGGGCAGGCGGACCTCGGGGTGGCGGCTCCGGGGCTGGGCCCGGATGCGGCGGTCGGTCGGGTGGATGCCAGGGGTTGGGGTGGGGCGGTGGTGGTCGGCCAGGGTGGTCTTCCGCCGGAGCGGCCCCAATCGGCCGTCAGGCCCCCGATCTGGGCTTCTGCTGCCCTCTCCGGGCCCGGAAAGGTCCGGCTCGGGGGCTGCGTGGCACGTGGTGTCTCATCGGGGTCACTGTCCGCGAAGGCTTGCGGAACGCATCCCATACTGATCCGTCAAGGGTTCGGCGGGGACGGACACACACAGCCCTTTAGGTGCGCGAACGGAACACTCCACCCCACGGCGAGAAATCGGACATGGTGTCAGATCACCCGGTACCGACCGCGAGACCACGCCACAGGCCGCGGATCCGCGGAAGCCAGGTCGCCCCAGGTACACAGCCGTGGAGACTTCAGCCCTTGGTCCTGCCGGCCACCCGCGCTGTGTGTGGTGGTGGCCGGCAGGGGGTTCCCGCGCGCCGGGAGGGGCCTGCCCGGGCCCTCCCGGCGCGAGCCCCCGGCTAGGAGCCGGTGCCGGTGCTCGAGGACGCCGCCGGCGCGGGCGTCGCCGTGGTGCCCGACGAGGCGCTGGACGAGGTGGAGGCGCTCTGGCTCTGGGAGGGGAACAGCAGGTCCCAGATCGGGGTGACCTCGACCGGCGTCGGGTTGAACGGGAGCGAGCCCTCGCGCGAGGTCGGCGCGGGCGCCGGAGTACTCGAGCTCGACGTGGTCGGCCGGGTCTGCGCCGGCGAGGTGCCCTGCTGCGTGGGCGGGGTCGTCGCTCCCGGCTGGGTGGGCGTGGTGGTGCCCGGAGCGGTGCTCCCGGGGGCGGTCGTCCCCGGCGCCGTGCTCCCCGGCGTGGTGGTGCCCGGGGTCGTCGTGCCCGGCGCGGTCGTGCCGCCGGCGGCCGGGGACGGCGTCGCCGTGGACCGCGGGGTCAGCGGGACGAACGGGATCTCGTAGCCGGACAGGCCCTGCTGCTGCGTGCCGGACCCGCTGTACGACGGCGCGGACGGGCCGTTCGGCGAGGTGCGGTAGCCGCTGTCGCTCTGGCCGGTCGTGCCCGACCCGCCCGCCGTGGTCGGCGCCGCCACCGGGTAGGTCGGCAGCGGGACGCGCCCGTCGCGGGAGGCCTGGGTGTCGCCCGAGCCGAACGCGGCCGGCCGGGAACCGGCGACCTGCACGAGCGGCGTGGCGCCCGTGGTGGGCCCGGCCGCGGTGACCGGCTGGTCGCCGCTGAGCGCGACACCGGTCACGATCGCGGAGAGGCCGGCGAGGGACGCGGTACCGGCGACCACCATGCGCGTCCGGCTCGGCCCGCGGCGCGGTGCGGGTGCGCGGTGCGCGCCGCGGCCGGTGGTCGAACCGGCGGGCCGCGCCGCCGCGCGCGAGGCCGCCGCGCGCGAAGCCGTTGTCGAGCGGGTGCCGTCGGCGCGGGCGCCGGAGCGGGGAGCCGTGTCGAGCCGCAGGGATCCGGCCGGGCGGGCCGGTTCGAACAGCGAGAACCGGGATGCGCCGGGCCCGCCCGCGGCCCCCGTCTCGTCGCCGACCCGCTGCGGGTCGAGCTCCCTGGGCTGGCGGACGCCGAGGTCGGCGGTGTCGTCGAGGCGGTCACCGGGCCGCCCACGGCCCGCGGACCGAGCTGGCCGCCGCGCGGAGCGGCCGTAGGCGTCGGCCTGGCCGGGCTGCGGGTCGTCGCCGAACAGCTCGCGGCGCTGGGAGGTGCTCATCGAGATCGGGCCGGTGACGGTGTCCAGCTCGCCGGGGGGCCGTGTCGCCGGGCGGGGCGGGGCGGGGCGTCTCGGCAGCGAGGCCGTGGCCGCGGACGGGTTGCTGCTCCACTCGCTGGTGACCCAGCCGGATCGCGGCGCGCCGCCCGGCGGGTAGGGAGTCCGCGCGCGGGAGGTGAGCGCCTGGGCGGGCCGGGGGGTCTGGTCGTCGATCGGCTGGCCCTGGCCGGAGACCGGGCCGGGGACCGGTGTGCGGTTCCGGCGATCGGTCGCGGTGGAGCCCGCGCGGGAGTGCCGGCCGGCCGAGTGGCTACCCACGGTGGCCACCAACGCCTTGCGGAACCTGGTGTCGGGCGCGGCCCGACCCCGACGGCGAGCCCCGGTGACGGACTCGGTGACCTCGCGCTGCGTTACCCCGCACTGCGCCTCCGCCTGCTTCGGTGTTGTGAGCCCCCCCGGGCCACACGGCACCCCCACCGGCGCACACGATACCGCATGCTGATCAGAAAGCGGCAAGTGCTGCGTTAGCGTCTGTAACAGGGCAATAGGTGCAGATAGCACGATGGTGGTGGGCCCTGCGGTCGCGGTCCGAAACGGCGAGGGGCCGGGGTGGCAGTCGTGCCCACCCCGGCCCCTCGCACTGAGGCCAGCCCGCCGTCAGTCGATCGTCCAGGTCTCGCCGCCGGAGATGAGGGCCATGAGGTCCCCCGTCCCCTGCCGCTCCCGGGTCTGCTCGACCTGCGCGTTGAGCGCCTCGTCGTAGGTCGGGATGTCGACGTTGCGGAACACGCCGATCGGGGTGACGCCGTGGTCATCCCCGGTCAGCCGGGACAGCGCGAACGCCTGGCTCGGGTCCGTGTTCGCCGCGTCGTGCACAAGGACGCCCTCGTCGGTCGCCGCGCAGACCTCGAGGCCGCCGGACGCCGAGCGCCGGATGCCCTTGTCCCGCTCGGCGCCGAAGATCAGCGGCTCGCCGTCGATCATCTTCAGCGTGGCGTCGTCCCGGGTGCCGCGGTCCTTCAGCGCCTCGAACGCGCCGTCGTTGAAGATGTTGCAGTTCTGGAAGATCTCCACGAACGCGGTGCCCGGGTGCTCCGCCGCCGCGCGCAGCACCGACGTCAGGTGCGCCCGGTCCGAGTCGATCGACCGGGCGACGAACGTCGCCTCCGCGCCCAGAGCCAGCGACGCCGGGTTGTACGGCCGGTCCAGCGAGCCGAACGGCGTCGACTTGGTGATCTTGCCGACCTCGGACGTCGGCGAGTACTGGCCCTTGGTCAGCCCGTAGATCCGGTTGTTGAACATCAGGATCTTGATGTTCACGTTGCGGCGCATCGCGTGCAGCAGGTGGTTCCCGCCGATCGAGAGCGCGTCGCCGTCACCGGTGACCACCCAGACCGACAGGTCCGGGCGGGACGTCGCCAGGCCCGTCGCGATCGCCGGCGCCCGCCCGTGGATGGAGTGCATCCCGTAGGTCTGCAGGTAGTACGGGAAGCGTGAGGAGCACCCGATGCCCGAGATGAAGGCGATGTTCTCCCGGGCGATCCCCAGCTCGGGCAGGAAGCCCTGGACGGTGGCCAGGATGGCGTAGTCGCCGCATCCCGGGCACCACCGGACCTCCTGGTCGGAGGTGAAGTCCTTACGGGTCAGCTGGCTCGGCGTGGCGGGTACCAGGTCCAGGAGCCGGTTGGTAATCCCGCTGCCGTTCGTTGTGACGGTCACTGGTTGATCACGTCCTCCAAGACGCCCGCGAGCTCCGCGGCCTTGAACGGCAGTCCACGGACCTGGTTGTAGCCGATCGCGTCCACCAGGAACTGCGACCTGATCAGCGTGCGGAGCTGGCCGAGGTTCATCTCGGGGATCAGCACCTTGTCGTAGGAGCGCAGTACCTCGGCGGTGTTCGCCGGGAACGGGTTGAGGTGGCGCAGGTGCGCCTGGGCCACGTGCAGCCCCTTGGCCCGGACCCGCCGGCAGCCGGCGGCGATGGGGCCGAAGGTCGAGCCCCAGCCGAGGACCAGCACGCTCGCCATGCCGGACGGGTCGTCGACCTCGAGCGGGGCGATGTCCCGGGCGATGCCGTCGATCTTGGCCTGGCGCAGGCGGACCATGCGGTCGTGGTTCGCCGGGTCGTAGGAGATGTTGCCCGAGCCGTCGGCCTTCTCCAGACCGCCGATGCGGTGCTCCAGACCCGGGGTGCCGGGGACCGCCCACGGGCGGGCCAGCGTCTCGGGGTCGCGCTGGTAGGGCCAGAACTCCGGACCCTTGGGCCCGTCGTGGTTCGGCTCGGTCGTGAAGGTCACCGTGAGGTCGGGCAGCTCCTCGCGGGTCGGCAGCAGCCACGGCTCGGAGCCGTTGGCCAGGTAGCCGTCCGAGAGCAGGAAGACCGGCGTCCGGTACTTCGTCGCGATCCGGGCGGCCTCGATGGCGGCGTCGAAGCAGTCGCCGGGCGAGCGCGGCGCCACGATCGGCACGGGGGCCTCACCGTTGCGGCCGAACATCGCCTGCAGCAGGTCGGCCTGCTCGGTCTTGGTCGGCAGGCCGGTGGACGGGCCGCCGCGCTGGATGTCCACGATCAGCAGCGGCAGCTCGAGGCTGACCGCCAGGCCGATCGTCTCGCTCTTGAGCGCGACACCCGGGCCCGACGTGGTCGTCACGCCCAGCGAGCCGCCGAAGGAGGCGCCGAGGGCCGCGCCGACACCGGCGATCTCGTCCTCGGCCTGGAAGGTGCGGATGCCGAACTGCTTGTGCTTGCTCAGCTCGTGCAGGATGTCCGAGGCCGGGGTGATCGGGTAGGTGCCGAGGAACAGCGGAAGCTTCGTCAGCTCGCCGGCCGCGATCAGCCCGTAGGACAGCGCGATGTTCCCGGTGATCCGCCGGTAGGTGCCCTCCCGCATACGCGCCGGGGCGACCTCGTAGGTGACCGAGAACGACTCGGTGGTCTCGCCGTAGTTGAAGCCCGCGCGGAACGCGGCGATGTTGGCCGCGGCGATCTCCGGCCGCTTCGCGAACTTCTTCGTGAGCCAGCCCTCGGTGCCACCGGTGGGCCGGTGGTACAGCCAGCTCATCAGCCCGAGCGCGAACATGTTCTTCGCCCGCTCGGCTTCCTTCTTGTTCACCGTCCCCGCGACGCCCTCGGCGGCGTTGACCGCGTTGATCGTCATGGACGTCAGCGGGACGCGGTGGACGGTGTAGTTGTCCAGGGTGCCGTCGGTCAGCGGGTCGGCCGCGTAGCCCGCCTTCTTCAGGTTGCCGCCGGTGAACGCGTCGGTGTTGACGATCAGGTTGGCGCCGGGAGGCAGATCCTTCAGGTTCGCCTTCAGCGCGGCCGGGTTCATCGCCACCAGGACGTCCGGGGCGTCGCCCGGGGTGAGAATATCGTGATCGGAGAAATGTAGCTGGAAGCCAGAAACTCCGGCCGGGGTGCCGGCTGGCGCCCGGATTTCCGCGGGAAAGTCCGGAAGCGTGGACAGATCGTTGCCGAATGCCGCTGTCTCGCTTGTGAACTGTTCTCCGGTGAGCTGCATACCGTCGCCTGAGTCGCCCGCGAAGCGCACGACGACCCGGTCGAGCCGGCGGGTCTCCCTCTCCCTGACCTGCTCAGACACCTTCAGTAACCTCCTCAGGTACCACCCCAGCGTACCGGGCGGCTCAATGCACCACGGGGATCGTGACGCCTGACCGACTCCGGGAAGGACGGTGGGACGCCGTTCGGGACCGGATTATCCCCGTCACCCACCCTGCCTGGTGGTGTGCGGCTGGTTGCGGTATGCGTTTTCTGCTAACGGACGTGAGTGCGGCTCGGCGGGCGGGACCGGTCCCGCCGTGGGGCCCTCCGAGGCCGTCCCCACCGGGGCGAACCGTCGGCTCCGGTGGGTGGGAGGAGACGGCCGGACACCGGCGGGCGGGCCGCGCGGAGAAGGCCGCCGGTTCCCCCTTCGGGCCGCGGACGTGCTGTGTCACCTGCTCGCGGGAGCCCCGACGGGTGTCCGTAGGCGGACACCCCGGCCGGTGCCGCGACCCGCGCCCGAATCCCCCAGCCGGTGGGGCACCCCCCGGGGCGCGACTGTGCGCGGCGGTCACCCGTGCCGCGCGCGGGCGACGTCCATACCGTTCGGGGCGCCTATGTACAGCGCGGGCCGTATTCAGGTGACCTCCGCCCAGAGATCGGCATGCCGGTGTTGTCCATGGAAACGAGTACACCGGCATCGTGGTGGTATCGCGGCGATCACCCCCGCCGTGCGGCCGACGTCCACACATGAGTGTGTTCCCGGCCCCGGTCGGATGGGGATGGCGCCCCGATGTGAACACTATCGATTAGGTGGACCAGCGGTGCGCGGGGCGTCCCGCGATTTCGTATGGCGCGATAGGCACCGTGCCTGGACGACCTCCCGATGACACCGACCGGGCACGGATCGACGCGGACATCTCTCAGCATCACCGATCGGTCACCGGGAGATGAACGGTGTGTTCCAGCGGAGTTCCGGATGTGTGGCCGTGGCCGTTCATTGCGCGGCCGGGTGGTCCGGTCGTGAGCTCCGGCGGAGTCGATGGCCCCGGTGAACCCGGCCATGGCCGGGTACCCGTGGCCGTGTACCCGTCGCCTGTGCGCACCTCGGACGATTGGATCGGTGCATGAGGTCACTCCGGCGGGGCCCGAGCGGCGGAGACGGGGGAGCCGACCGCGGCGGGCCGCTCCAGGAGCGCGAGCGCGGGAGGGCGGCCACGTGGCGGGAATAGCGGCGGGCATGGCTGCGGGCCCGGGCCTCACCGTGGCCGTGATCGGCGTCGGCCGCGCCGGCTCGGCGCTCGGCGCCGCGCTCGCCGCCGCGGGCCACGAGGTTCGCGCCTACTACGCGCGCTCGCCCGCCGGCCGGGAACGGGCCGCCGCGCGCTTCCCGGCGGCCACGGCGTGCGCCACGCCCGAGCAGGCCGCGGCCGCCGCAGAGGTGATCCTGCTCGGCGTGCCCGACGACCTGATCGAGACCGTCGCCGCACAGGCCGCCCCCGGCCTGGCCCGCACCAGCCCGCTCCGGTCCGGCCCTGCCGGCACCGACGCGGCCCGCTCGCCATCCCCGCTCGTCGCGCACCTGAGCGGACGGCACGGGATCGCCCCGCTCGCGCCGGCCCGCGCCGCCGGGGCGCACCCGGCCGCCATCCACCCGATCATGACGCTCACCGGGACGCCGGCCGACGTCGACCGCCTCGCCGGTGCCACCTTCGGTGTGACGACGGCCCCCGGTGACGAGCCGGCGGCCGCGCTCGTGCGCCGCCTGGTCGCCGACGTGGGCGGGCGCGTGGCGGTCGTCGCCGAGGAGCAGCGGGCGCTCTACCACGCCTCCCTGGTTCTGGGCGGCAACTTCCTGGCGACCCTCGTGACGGCCGCCGGACGACTGATCGCCGAGGCGGGCGTTCCCGACCCGGCCGGCGCGCTCGGCCCGCTGCTGCGCGCGTCGCTGGAGAACGCGCTGGACGCCGGCGAGGCCGCGATGACCGGCCCGGTCCGGCGCGGGGACGTCGGCACCGTCACAGCGCAGTTGGACAGGCTGGAACGGCGCGACCGCCACCTCGCCGACGCCTACGCCGCGCTCGCCGTCCTCACCGCGGACCGGCTCGAGCAGGCCGGCCTGCGCGAGCCGGCCCCCCCCCCCCCCCGGCGCCCCCGCCGTGCGCGCCGGCGCGACGGACGGCCGCGGGCGGGCGTGACCGCTGCCGGGAACAGGGAGCGTCGGCTCCTTCGTTGAAGCGAGTGCGACAGGTCGACAGGACGGATACGCGACAGCCATGCTTCATCGCAGTCTCAACGGGCTGAAGACGGCGCTTCTCCTCGGCGTTCTCTCGGCCGCGATCGTGTGGATCGGGTCGCTCTTCGGCACGGGTGGCCTCGTCATCGCCGTCGTTCTCGCGCTCGCGATGAACGGATTCTCCTACTTCTACTCGGATCGGATCGCCCTGCGGGCGATGCGGGCGTATCCGGTGAGCCAGGTTCAGCAGCCCCGGCTCTACGCGATCGTCCAGGAGCTCGCCACCCGGGCGCGCATGCCGATGCCCAAGCTGTACCTGAGCCCCACATCGTCACCGAACGCCTTCGCGACCGGGCGAAACCCCCGTAACGCGGCCGTGTGCTGCACCGAGGGAATCATGGAGATCATGGATGACCGTGAGCTCCGTGGTGTCCTCGGGCATGAGCTGAGCCATGTCTACAACCGCGACATCCTCATCGCCTCGGTTGCGGGCGCGCTCGCGGGCATCATCGTTTATCTGGCAAACATGCTGCAGTGGTTTGCCATTTTCGGCGGCGGTCGCGACGAGGACGGCCCCGGGGTACTGGAGATGCTGGCCCTCATCGTCGTCGGCCCGATCGCCGCCACGATCATCCAGCTGGCGATCAGCCGGGCCCGCGAGTACCAGGCGGACGAATCCGGGTCGACCCTCACCGGCGACCCGCTCGGCCTGGCCAGCGCCCTGCGCAAGCTGGAGGCCGGCACGGCCGCCAGGCCGCTGCCAGCCAACTCGCGGCTGGGCCCGGCCGCCGCGCTGATGATCGCGAACCCGTTCCGCGGCGGCGGCGTCGGCCGGTTCTTCTCGACCCACCCGCCGATCGCCGAGCGGATCGCCCGGTTGGAGCAGCGCGCCAGGATGAACCCGTATCGGTAACCCCACCCAATCCGCCTACTCCGTCCACCCTCAACCCCACCGCCACGGTTCCGCCCGGAGGAATCGGCTCCCGGTCGCTTTGCCGGCCGGGAGCGGCGCGCCGGATCGCCTGATTCAGGCCGTGACGTCGGCATTCCCTTCATGACACCGACTGGATGGGTGCGGCTCCTCGGTGGCGGCCGATGTGGCTTGGTGTGGAAGGAACATGCCGGGAACGCGGAGTTCACCACCGCGTCATGACGAGACCCGGGGAAGGCACGCTGAAGCGCTGGATAGCGAGTAGTCTCAAAGCTCCCAGACAGCGGCGGAGCGTACCCCCCAGGTTCCGCCGCACGCACCCCGCCCGAAACCCCCCATCGGGCGGGGTGCACCTATTTCGGACATCTACCGCAGGATGTTCCTGACGCTTTCTGCCGTGCGGCGGCGACCGTGCTTCTTCCCGTGCATACGCCCCGTGTATTGCGGGTCCGTCCCGCGGCCCTGCCCGCACCGCGTCCCGCCCCGCTGTGGCGCCACGGGGCTGCGGCGCCACGGCGCTGGGGCTGCGGGCGGCGCGCTGTGTCCGGGCGGCGTCAGTCAGGGCTGATCGCCGTCGCCCACCGGTGTCGGCGGGCGACGGCGATCACCGGTAGTTGACGAACTGCAGCGGTACGTCGAAGTCCTCGGCCTTGAGGAGCTGGATGACCCGCTGCAGGTCGTCCCGCTTCTTGCCGGTGACCCGGAGCTGGTCGCCCTGGATCTGCGCCTGCACGCCCTTCGGGCCGTCCGCGCGGATCTTCTTGGCGATGGCCTTGGCCTTCTCGTCCGCGATGCCCTGCTGGACGGTCACCGTCAGCTTGTACTCCTTGCCCGACTGCCGCGGCTCGCCGTGCTCGAGCGACTTCAGCGAGATGCCGCGCTTCACGAACTTCTCCTGCAGAACGTCCAGGACGGCCTTCACCCGATCCTCGCTGTTGGCCTGCAGGAGGATCGACTCGCCGGACAGCGCCGCGGAGGCCCCGGTGTCCCGGAAGTCGAAGCGGGTCTTGATCTCTTTCGCCGTCTGGTTGACCGCGTTGTCGATCTCCTGGGTGTCGACCTTGCTGACGATGTCGAAGGACGGATCTGCCACGGGCACGGACCTCCTGGTCGAGTCGTACGGGGCGAGCGCCGGCCCCGTGACGCGGGCCGGGCGCGGGCCGGAGTGTTGGGGGACCCTCCCCGTCAGTCCACTCGGTGCGACCGGTATGCTTGTAGAACACGGCAGGTTGCCCGAGCGGCCAAAGGGAGCGGTCTGTAAAACCGTCGGCTCAGCCTACGATGGTTCGAATCCATCACCTGCCACCACCCCGGGTTCCCCGGGGAACATGCTGCGACACAGGCCCTGGAGAGGACTCCAGGGCCTTTCGCATGTCACGACCGTTTCCAACCGATCATGGTTGCCGCCGGCGGTTCATGCACAGGACGTGCACACGATCAACGGCCGCCCCTGCCCTGAAGGGTCGCCTCGTTCCGCTTCCGAGCTGCGACGTCGTCCCCGTCCACACACTCGGCCCACCACCGGGTCGCTGATCTCCCCGCCCCTGGATCCCCGGAACAGGCGCCCGTCCGAGGAGAAGCCGAACTCGTCGACATGCTGCCGGAGGACCGCGGTCAGAAGAGGACAGGCAGGAACCGGCCGGGTCTCTCCGGCCGCTCGACGCTTGAGTCGGCGGGCCGGAGGACCTCGGTGTCACCGGCCAGGTCCTGGTACGCCGACCAGGCCAGGTACAGCCCAGGCAGGATCACGACCCCGGCCGCCACGCTCGCCCGGTCCGCCTGCATCCTCAGCAACGCCGGGGTTCCAGAACGGGAACCTCAGCAGCGAAAACTCCTGTGGCACAGAACCTTTCGAGGTCTTGCTGATGCTGCGGGAGTTCGTTGGCTGCTGGTGAGGACACGGGGCCCGAAAAAAGGAAAAGACTGGCCGGTCATGGGGGTCTGGTCAGGGTTGTGGCTGGTGGGAACGTCGCCTGGTGCTGCGGGAGATCGTTTCTCTGGCCAGCGTCGCTCCAGGGCCGTCTGTAGTTCAGGCGTCACGGGGGCGTACAAACCTGCCCATGGCTGAAAGCGGGGGAGCACGCCGGCGGAGTAGCCGGCGCTGGCTGTGGGTCGTTGCTGGGATCGCCGCGGTTGGAGCGGTGGCTGCCGTGGTGGGGATCTGGCATCTGCCGGACCGGATGTACCCGCCGGGCACGGACGGTGGGGCGGAGGCCCAGGCGGCGCTGCAGGCCGGGCTGCTCACGGCGGCCGCCGCGCTCACCGCGGTGGCCGGCGGTCTTATCGTTCTGGACGAGACCCGGCAGACGAACAGGGACACCCACGTCCGCGAGCTGTACGTGGATGCGGTGAAGCTCCTCAATGACACCGAGCGGGGGATCCGTCTGGCGGGGATCTACACACTCGAGCGCATCGCGGTGGACTCACCGGCCGACCAGCGCGTCGTGGTGGAGGTCCTGTCCGCGTTCGTCCGCGACCGCAGTACGGACCCCGCACTGCGTCTGGCCTCGCCGCTGGGCGAGGACGGCACCGTTCCGCCGGTACGGCCCATGGCTGACATCCGCACCGTGGTCCAAGTTCTGGGTCGGCTACCTGTTCGCGTCGGCGTCCGGCGTTCCGACCTGACCGATGCTGATCTCACCGGACCCGCCAGCCTCGCTCACCTCACCCTCCACAACGCGAATCTCATCGGCGCCTTGCTGGACGGAGCGAACTTCACCGAAGCCAGGCTGGGAGGGGCGACCCTCACCGGCGCCTTGCTGGACGGGGCGAATCTGACTCGCGCCCGGCTGCACGGGGCGAACCTCACCGAGGCCGGGCTGCGCGGGGCGAACCTCACCGGCGCCCAACTGGAAGGGGCGACCCTCACCGATGCCTGGCTGCGCGGGGCGAACCTCACAGACGCGGTGGGGTTGTCGCAGGAACAGGTGGAGGCCGCGCATGGGGATGATGCGACGTGCCTGCCGGCGGGGCTGGTGCGGCCGGCGTCGTGGACGTCAGACGTCCCGAGCGGCTCCTGAGTCGCCGTCATCCGATACCGCCCGGTACGCGCCGGCCGACCGTTTGGTGCGGTGAGGCGAATCCATCACCTGCCACCACCCCGGGTTACCCGCGGATCCGTAGAGAAGACTGGCGGTGGGGGCGTCCGCTGGGAAGAAGGTCTCGACCGCGAGCTCCGAGACGGTCACGTCGGTGGGCGTGCCGAAAACGGTGGTGGTGGTGAAGAGCGAGAGCTCGCCCCGGGGTGACCGGTAGCGCACCGGGGCGATTATGCCGTTCGCCGTCCAGGGTTCGGTCGGGCGTCCCGCACGGCCACGCTTGCCGCCGTCGGCAGCCCCATCTGCGACGCGGCCGGGCACAGGGTACGCGCTGAGCTCGGTGTGGAGGTCCCGGAGGACCTGGTCGCCGGTCGCGTCGGCCTGCCGGGCCAGCCGGTCGAGCAGGTGTGCCCTCCACTCCGGAAGGTTCAGGATGCGCGGGGCCATGCCTTCGGGGTGCAGGCTGAGTCGGAGCACGTTGACGGGGGGCTCCAGCAGCCGTGCGGCCGCGCCCGCGGTGAACAGGTCGATCGCGTCGTTCGCGGCGACGAGCTCCCAGCGCCGGTCGATGACCGCCGCGGGCAGCGGCCCGAGGCCGGCGAGCACCCGGTCAATCGCCGCACTCACCGCGGACATCGACGGTGAGGCGAGACCGTTCTCGGAGTAGGCCGGTGCGTAGCCTCCGGCCAGCAGCAGCTGGTTGCGCTCCCGGAGCGGGACGTCGAGATGCTTGGACAGCAAGATGATCATCTCGCTTGTCGGTCGGGACCGTCCGTTCTCCACGAAGCTGATGTGGCGCGTCGAGACGTTCGCGCGTTCAGCGAGGTCCAGCTGGGTGAGCCTGCGCCGCTCCCGCCAGCCGCGCAGCAACGCTCCCACCGGCCGACCGGGCTCGCGGGCGAGGCTCATGGCACGACCGTAGGCGCCGCCGCCGCCGTCGGGCCATGACCTCACAGGTAATCGACGGGCCGCATCTCGGGCCGGCAGCATCGGTCCCACCGCCGAAGCGGCCGGGCAGGTCCGCCGCCCGGCAGCCAGATCCGCCGGTGAATCCGACAATGATGAATCCGAGAGTGAGGACACACCGTGGACGACCTCGAGACCCTGGCCCTGAACTACATCGCCGTGTGGAACGAGACCGACCCCGCTCTGCGGAGGGCTGCCGTGGCGAAGGCCCTGGCCCCCGGGGCCCGCTATGTCGACCCGATCGCCACGGCCGAGGGCCACGACGCCATCGACACGATGATCGGAGCGGTGCAGGGACAGTTCCCCGGCCTGACGATGACCATGCTGGGGCCGGTCGACGCCCACCACGCCCAGGCCCGCTTCACCTGGGGCCTCGGCCAGCCCGGCGCCGAACCCCTCGTCGTCGGGTTCGACGTGATCGAACGCGGCGCCGACGGCCGCATCACCCAGGTGCTCGGCTTCCTCGACAAGGTGCCTGCCGGGGCCTGACCCGTTCCCGCCGGCCCCAGCCCGGCCGCACCGCCATCCGTCATCCGCCTCCGCCGTCCGGCTGAAGCCTGCTGGCGGTGCGGTGGCGGGCCGTAGAGTCGGCAGACGTGGCCGACATCGAAGCGCTGGCCGCCCGGGTGCGGGCGGCGTCCCACCTGACCGGGACGTTCCTCCTCCGGTCGGGCCGTACGAGCACCGAGTACTTCGACAAGTATCTGTTCGAGGCCGAGCCGGCGCTGCTCGCCGACATCGTCGAGGCGATGGCGGCGCATCTCCCGCGGAACACCGATCTCCTCGCCGGCCTGGAGCTGGGCGGTGTTCCGCTGGCCACGCTGCTGTCGGCCCGCACCGGCCTGCCGGCCAGGTTCGTCCGCAAGAAGGCGAAGGAGTACGGAACCCGGCGCATCGCCGAGGGCGGCGAGGTCGAGGGTCGGCGGATCGTCCTGGTCGAGGACGTCGTGACCAGCGGCGGGGCCGTGCTCGACGCCACCCGGGTGCTGCGCGAGCAGGGCGCGGTCGTCGAGGACGTCCTGTGCGTCATCGATCGCCAGGAGGGTGGCCGGGAGCGGCTCGCGGAGATCGGCCTGACGCTGCTCCCCACCCTCACCCGCGCCGATCTCGACGCGGCTCGCTAGCACCCGGACAGCCTGACGTCGGACACGCGGGACCGGGATGACTTCGGACGTGGCCGGAGCGTTGTTCGTCTACGGGACGCTGCGCTTCGACGTGGTCGTCGATGCGCTGCTCGGCCGGGTGCCGACCATCACTCCGGCGGCCGTCGGCGGCTGGCGGGCGGCGGCGCTGCCGGGGCGGAGCTACCCGGGCCTGGTCCCCGCACGCCCCGGCGACGTGTGCTCGGGCAGGTGCCTGAGCGGTCTGACCAGGGCCGAACGCGAGCTGCTCGACCTGTTCGAGGGCGATCCGTACGAGGCGCGCGAGCTCACCCTGGTCGGCGGTGGTTCGGTGGTCGCCTATCTCTGGCGTGACGTGACCGACGTGCGGACGTCCGACTGGGACCCTGACCGCTTCGCGGCCGAGCACCTGGCCGGATTCGTCCGCCGCTGCCGGCTGTGGCGTGATCAGGTAGTGCCGGGGCCGCCGCGGTGACAGATACGTGGTCAGGTCGTGCCGAGGCCGCCGCGGTGACAGGTCCGCGGCGGCCTCGGCGGTCATACCGTCACCGGATGCCGGCGCCCGAACCCCCGGGGCCGTCCTTCCGGCTCGGGTCCCGGTAGCCGGGGTCGCCCGGCCTGAGGCCCGGCCCGCCCGACCGCTGACCCGGGTCCGGCGGGTAGCCCTCGCCGCGGCCGCTCTGGCCGGCCTGGCCCGGCTGGGAGGCGTAGCCCTGGTCGGAGGCGTAGCCCTGGTCGCGGTCGTAGCCGCCGCCCGTGCCCCCGGCGCCCACTCCGGCGCGCGCCCCGCTGCGAGCCGTCGTGGTCGCGCCGCGGGCCATCCCGGGACGGTCACTCGGGTAGGGCTCGGCGGCGCCGCCGCGGCCGCGCGTCTGGTAGGTGGCCAGCGCGTAGATGACGAGGACGTCGATGGCGATGATGGTCACCGACCAGATGGGGAAGGCGGCCATGAACGCGAGCTGGCCGATCGCGTTGAGCGCGGCGATGACGATGCCCACCCAGCGGGACAGCTCGTTGCCGGCCGCGATGCCGAACGCGATCCCCATCTGGACGATGCCGACGACGATCCACAGCCAGCCCCAGAAGGTGGTGTTGGCGTAGATCACCCCGGTGCCTGTCGAGGTGGAGTAGAGGTTGTCCACGATCACGATGTAGTCGCGTAGTGACGCGATGCCGTAGATGAGGTTGTGGAAACCGACGATGAACATGATGACGGCCGCGAAGATCAGCCAGCCGTCCGTGTTGCGTACCTGCCGCAGATCTGCCATCTGGTCCTCCCGGCTGCACGACGGCGCAGCATGTGACCAAGTGGCCACAGTCCGCCGCACTCGGCGTCAGATACCCCGCGTAGGCCTTCGTCACTCCTCGCGTTCGTTTCGGGGTCGGGGATGTGCGCCGTCAGGCCGGACGGGGGTGGGTGGCGTCAGGGCGCCGCCGCGGGCAGCAGGGTCACCGCGTTCGTCGCGGCCGTCCAGCGCAGCTTGCCGAACTGGAAGGCACTTTCCCGGCCGCCCGGCACCGAGTACTCGTCCGTGATCGGAAGACCCAGGCTGGACGTCGAGCCGCCCAGTTCCAGGTAGCGGCGCAGGATCAGACCGTGCACCTCGTGCGCCCCGGTAGTCGGGTGCCAGTAGATCCAGCCGCCCTGGAAGATCGCCTGGTGGGCGCCGGGCGCGGCGGCCCACTCGACGTCGCCGAGCGGACGTCCGAGGAAGCTGTTGGTCCCGCCGAGGCCCAGGTACTTCTTCGCGATCTTGCCGTGCAGCACCCGCGGTCCCGTCGCGACGGACCAGTAGATCAGCCCGTTCTTGAAGGGGCGCCAGCGGCCGCCGCCGCCCGCGACGACCTCCGCTCCGGTGGGCGCCCCGAGAGCGAGCTGCAGCAGCCCGGCCGCCGCGTACCGCTTGTCGATCTCGGAGAGGGTGCCGTCGGCGAGCCCGGTCAGCGCGGGGGCGGAGCAGCACACGACGTTCATGTCGACGCTCCCGACGACCCCGGGGACCACGCCAGAGGACGTGTACTGCCACATCGCCCAGCCGGGCCAGCCGCCCGGCAGCCATCCCGGGGCGGACTCGTTGTTGTAGATGGCGAACCAGAACGGGTACCGGGCGAACTCCTTCGTATCGGCCATGCTGTCCGTCCAGAACGACCGGTACGTGTACAGGATGGGCGCCCGGCCGGTCTGGGACTCGATCTCCTCCAGGAAGGCCCGGGTCCAGGCCGCGAGGGCCACCGGATCGAGCCCGCCGGTGGTCTCCAGGTCCAGGACCGGAGCCAGGTGGCCGGCTGTGCGCGTGAGGCCGGTCACGGCCAGGAAGTGCCGGGCCTGGTCGACGGCGGTCGAGATCGGGGCCGCCGGGCGGGCGTAGTGGTAGGCGCCGACGACAAGGTCCGCCTTGCCGGCCGCGTCCCGGTCGCCGACGAAGAACGGATTCGTGTAATTGGTTCCTTCGGTGGCCTTCATGATTGCGAAGGTCATGCCGGCGCCCTTGACCGCGTTCCAGTCGATCGGCGCCGACCCGGGGTGCTGCCACGATGCGATGTCGATGCCCTTGGGCCAGGCGGGGGACGGCTCCGTGGACAGGACGGGCTCGGACGTCCCCGGCCCGGGCGCCGGTGTCATGCCCGCCGCCGGCGGGCTGGCCCCAGGCGGCACGGGAGGGGTGGCCTCGGGCGGCGCAGGTGGAGTCGCCCCGGGTGGCACGGGCGCCGGGTCGGGCGCCGGCTCCGCGGGTGTGGCGGATGCCGGTGTCGGCTCCGCGGGTGCGGACGTCTGCGCCGCGGGTGCGGGTGTCGCGGTCGCCGCCGCCCCGTTCGCTGCTGCCTGGGCCGTCGGCGACGGCGTTGGTGCCGCCGCCGCGGACGGTGTGATTTGTGTCGCGGGCGAGGTCTGCGTCGGCGGGGTGATCTGCGCCGACGGAGTTGAGACCCCGGACGCCTGCGGCGTGGGCAGCGCGCCCGCGGCCGGCGCGGAGAGCACGACGGCGGTGACGGCCACCGTGGCCGCGCTGAGGACCCGCGCGGAGAACCGTCCGGCATTGCGCAGGCGCCAGGCGGCCAGCGCCTCGTCGACCGCGACCCGGCCGACTGCCACCCGGCCGGCAGCCGCGGGCTCGGCCATCACGATCTCGCCGGCCCAGACGACGCCGGGCCGCGCCGCTCCGGCCCGTGTCTCGCCGGCCGCGGGCAGATCGTGAGCGAAGCTGGCGGCTGCCGGAAACGTCACCTTGGCGGTCGCGTTCTGTGGTCTCTTCGGTGACGGCGGCCCCGACACGGGCCGATCCGGGAACGCGGCGCGCAGCGTCGCGTAGGACGTTCCAGGTGGCAGTGAGGTCCCGGCCGGGACAGGTACCCCGGCGAGGGGGAGCGGCCGCGGTGAGGTGGCCGGCTGGCTCTCCCTCGGCGCACGCGGGACGATGGGTGCCGCGTCCGGGGTCTGTGGATCTCGGGAGTGACGGTACGTGAGCGGCATGAGCAACCCTCGATGCTGGGAGGCGCGGCGGCGGCTGCGGTAGCACCTGTGAGGCGCGCGTCCACGGCCGAGCAACACGCTAGGCACTCATGCGATTACTTACAGCTATCAGCAGGGGGTGCGTGTCGGGCCCGACGTCACCGTTGGTTCGCCGTGTCGGCCTTCTGGCCGTGTTCGCGGGGTCTGGTCACCCGCCTGCCGTCCGGGTCGATCGGCACGTTCCCGGCCGGCCGTGCCGGCCGCGCGTGGGTGCGGGCGAGCCGGACGGTCGGCGCCGGGCGGAAGTGTGGGGGGGTGCCCGCCACGAAGTCGCCGGAGTCGTGTAACGTGAGTCCCGCGCGAGCACGCCCCTTTAGCTCAGTCGGCAGAGCGTCTCCATGGTAAGGAGAAGGTCTACGGTTCGATTCCGTAAAGGGGCTCAGGCGGTCCGGTATCGGGCAGGATCGTGATCGGCAGTTGGTGGTCTGTCCGCTTATACTGTCAGTCGGATCTTCGCTCGCTGGTGATCCGTCATGGCGGTGTAGCTCAGTCTGGCAGAGCAAGCGGCTCATAATCGCTGTGTCGCCGGTTCAAGTCCGGCCACCGCTACCATCGGGTCGCGGCACACCGTGTCACCCTCCAGGGGTCTGGTGAGTCGCGGCCCCTTGGCCTGTAGAGAATTCGAGACAGGAAGAGGCATCTCGCCGTGGCTGCCACCGACGTTCGTCCGAAGATCACAATGGCGTGTCAGGTGTGCAAGCACCGCAACTACATCACGCGCAAGAACCGGCGGAATGACCCGGACCGTCTCGAGCTGCGCAAGTTCTGCCCGAACTGCCGCACGCACACCGAGCACCGCGAGACGCGCTAGCCCGTCGGCCGACCACGGCTGGCGGGGCGCCGTCGACCGGGCGGGGCGAGCCCCCCGGCGCAGGCGCGGTGACCGCGACACACGACTTACTCCGGGCGGGTCCGCGACACACGGACCCGCCCGGTTTCGTCATGCCGTCACCGCGCCGTCCCGAGTGGCCGCGCCGTCCGAGTGACGACGCGGCTCCGGTGGCCGCGCCGTCCGGGCGGTGCCGCGGTCCGGGTGGCGATGCTGTCCGCGCGGGCGCGGGCCCGATAGGGTCTCGAACCGGTCCGGTAAGCCCGGGTTCCGGCGACTCGGGATCCGGCAACGTCGAGATCGGAGCGTGCGGTGCCGCTGAACCAGGACTTTGTCGGACGTAGTTACACCTCCGACGTCCCGTTCCAGGTGGGACGTGAGCACATCCGCCAGTTCGCGCGCGCCATCGGCGACGGCAACCCGCTCTTCCACGACGTGGAGGCGGCGAAGGCCGCCGGTCACGCCGATCTGGTCGCCCCGCCGACCTTCCTGGTCACGACGATCCCGGGCGACCTCGGCCTGCCGACCGACGATCCCGCTCTCGGCCTGGACTACTCCCTCGTCGTCCACGGTGACCAGCGGTTCACCCTGCACCGCCCGGTCGTCGCGGGCGACGAGCTCGTGGTGCGCTCGACGCTGGCGTCCATCCGCTCGGTCGGCCGCAACGAGGTGCTGGTGACGTCCTACGAGTTCACGACGACGAGTGGCGAGCTGGTCGCGGAGGGAACGTGCAGCCTGGTCTCCCGCGGCACCGCGCCGCCTCGTTGACCATGGTCCCCGCCGCCCCGCGGCCTCGTTGACCACTTTCTCGCTGACCACCGCGACGTCGCCGCGCCGCCCCGCTGACGCGGCGTCCCGCCGAGGGTTCGATCGGAGCCGGCATGCCCACCACCGTCACCTATGACGCCGTCGACGTCGGTACCGAGATCGGTGACCGGGTCTTCCCGCTGCGGCGAGCCGATCTGGTGCGCTACGCCGGCGCGTCGGGCGATTTCAACCCGATCCACTGGAACGAGCGGGTGGCCGCCGAGGCCGGGCTCCCCGGTGTGCTCGCGCACGGCATGCTGACGATGGCCACGGCAGGCCGTCTCGTCACCGACTGGGTCGGCGACCCGGCGGCCGTTGTCGAGTACGGCGTGAAGTTCTCCTCACCCGTGGTCGTGCCCGACGACGACGAGGGCGCGCAGATCTCTGTGCGGGGCGTTGTGGAGAAAAAGCTCGACGGCGGGAGGGTCGTGGTTAACCTCACAGTCCGACACGAGGGTGCCAAGGTCCTCATGGCGGCGCGGGCGACCGTCCAGCTCGCCTGACCCCGGCGGCGCCCGGCAGCGTCCCGCGGCGCCCGGCCCCACACCCGGATACCGGCGCGCGGCGCGGCCCCGGCCCCACATGCCGACGGGCCCCGCGGCGGTGTGCCGCGGGGCCCGCTGCCGGCCGTCGTAGCTACGACGGCCAGGTGCACGTCAGTCAGTCGGTGTCCGTCAGCCGGACATCGCCTCGACTCCGGGGTGCGTGGAGGTGGACGGTGCGCTCGGCCGTCCTCAGACGGCTTCGGACAGCAGGGCGCCGAGCCGGCGGACACCTTCGACCAGGTCGGTGTCCCCGAGGGCGTAGGACAGGCGGGCGAAGCGCGGGGTGCCGAAGGCCTCCCCGGGCACGATCGCGACGCCGGCCTCTTCCAGGATGAACTGGCACAGCTCGGCCGAGGTCGCCGGCGTGCGACCGCGCAGCGTCCGGCCGAGCACGCCCTCCAGCGACGGGTAGGCGTAGAAGGCGCCGTCGGGCAGGGGGCACCGCACGCCGGGGATCTGCACGAGCATCTCGTGCATGGTCTTGCGGCGGCGGTCGAAGGCCGTCCGCATCTCGTGGACGGCGTCGAGCGGGCCGGCGACAGCGGCGAGCGCCGCGGCCTGGGCGACGTTCGAGACGTTCGAGGTGGCGTGCGACTGCAGGTTGGTGGCCGCCTTGACGACGTCGAGCGGGCCGATCAGCCAGCCGACCCGCCAGCCGGTCATCGCGTAGGTCTTGGCGACGCCGTTGACGACGACCCAGCGGTCGGCGAGCTCGGGCGCCTCGACGGGCATCGAGGCGAAGCGGGCGTCGCCGTAGACCAGGTGCTCGTAGATCTCGTCGCTGAGCACCCAGATGCCGGCCTCGGCGGCCCAGCGGCCGATCGCGCGGACCTCCTCAGGGGTGTGGACGGCACCGGTCGGGTTGGAGGGGGAGCAGAACAGCAGGACCTTGGTACGGGGGGTCCGGGCGGCCTCGAGCTGCTCGACGGTGACGCGGTAGCCGGCCTCGGGCCCGGTCACGACGTCGACCGGCACACCGCCGGCGAGGCGGATCGCCTCGGGGTAGGTCGTCCAGTAGGGGGCAGGCAGGAGAACCTCGTCCCCTGGGTCGAGCAGAGTCGCGAACGCCTGGTAGACAGCCTGCTTGCCACCGTTGGTGATGAGGACCTGGCTTGGCTCGACGACCAGGCCGGAGTCGCGCCTGGTCTTCTCCGCGACGGCCTCCCGCAGCTCGGGGAGGCCGGCAGCCGGGGTGTAGCGGTGCATGCGCGGCTCGCGGCACGCCTTCTCCGCGGCGGCGACGATGTGTTCGGGAGTCGGGAAGTCGGGCTCGCCGGCACCGAAGCCGATCACGTCCCGGCCCGCGGCGCGCATCGCCTTGGCGGTCGCGTCGACGGCGAGGGTCGCGGAAGGCGCGATGCCCGCGATGCGGTGGGAGATCCTGCTCATGGCAGCCATGCTGCCACGTGAGTAGGGGATCGGGCTGGCCCGTCCGGCCCCTCCTGGGGCGACCTGCGGACGTCGAAGAGCACCGTGCGGCCGGCATCCGGTCGATGAGGGGGTATGCTCGTTCCGCTCGGCCTGTCAGCCCCCGCCTGCAGCCGGTAGCTCCACCGAACGGCCCTAAATGATCTTTAGAGGATCGCGGATCTTTAGAGGATCGCGAAGATCCTTTGAAAATCATCAGGGAGCCTGACGGAGAGCGAAGGCGGCACGGTGGGAACTAGGCGGTGGTCCGGGTACGTCTAAGGGGCGTGGCTCAATTGGTAGAGCACCGGTCTCCAAAACCGGCGGTTGCAGGTTCGAGTCCTGTCGCCCCTGCGTTGGACCGACGAACGAGTGGGTGGAGCTGAGTGGCGACCGATACGCGTGACGCGGCACCGCGGGCCGGTAGGTCCGCGCGGGCCGACCGTCGACGGTCGCCGTTCTCGATTGTCCGCAGGATTCGTCAGTTCGTCCGCGAGGTCATCGCGGAGCTTCGCAAGGTCGTCTACCCGGGCCGGAGCGAGCTGATCACCTACGTGGTCGTCGTGCTTGTCTTCGTCACGGTGATGACGGCCTTCGTGGCTAGCCTCGACTTCGGCCTGACGAAGGCGGTCCTCGCGGTCTTCGGCTGACACCGGAGCCGCCACGGGCAGCGGGCCGGGCCGACCGATCGTCGGCGCGGTGTCCGGCCCGGGCACCGGTTCGTGTCGTCGTCCCGGCCCTGTGTGGCCGGGTGCGTCCCGCTGGCACGGGTCGCGGCGGGCGACCCGGTTGGCGGCCGGCCGTTCGGCGGATCAGGTCCGCCGGCGGGAGAACCACCCACTGTCCACCCGTCCACGAGAGAAGGAACGACCGCGTGTCCCAGTCTCCCGAGCACGCCTCCTCCGAGCAGGGAGAGGCCCTCGACCGTCTCGACCCCCTTGCGGCGTTCGAGCGCGACGAGGTCGCGAGCACGGACGCCGCGGCCGCACCTGAGAAGGACGACCTCGAGGACGACCTCGGGCCCGACGGCGGCTCCACCGCCGACACGCCCGCGACGGTGGCGGCCGATGCCGCGCCGGCCGCTGACGCCGTGCCGGCCACCGCGGTCGCGACGCCCGAGCCTCAGGATGACGGCGACGACCTGCTCCGGGCGCTCGAGGACGCTCCCGGCGAGTGGTACGTCGTGCACTCCTACGCGGGCTACGAGAACAAGGTCAAGACCAATCTCGAGACCCGGATCTCCAGCCTCAACATGGAGGACTACATCTTCCAGATCGAGGTCCCGACCGAAGAGGTCCCGGTCGTCAAGAACGGCAAGCGCCAGCTCGTACAGCAGAAGAAGTACCCCGGCTACATCTACGTCCGGATGGATCTGACCGACCAGTCCTGGTCGGCGGTCCGCAACACGCCGGGTGTGACCGGGTTCGTGGGCCTGACGAACCGGCCGTCGCCGCTGCGCCGCGAGGAGGTCGTCTCCATCCTCGCGCCGGCGGCGCCGAAGGAGAAGAAGGTCGAGACGGTCAAGGCCCAGGAGTTCGAGGTCGGGGAGTCCGTCACCGTCATGGACGGCCCGTTCGCCACCCTGCCGGCCACCATCAGCGAGATCAACCTCGACGCGCAGCGCCTGAAGGTACTCGTCTCCATCTTCGGTCGGGAGACACCGGTCGAGCTCCAGTTCAACCAGGTCGCGAAGATCTGATCCGCTCCGTAGAACCCCGGTAGGAAGACGAACAGATGCCTCCCAAGAAGAAGAAGATCACTGCGCTGATCAAGCTCCAGATCAACGCCGGCAAGGCCACCCCGGCGCCGCCGGTCGGTCCCGCCCTGGGCCAGCACGGCGTGAACATCATGGAGTTCTGCAAGCAGTACAACGCGGCCACCGAGTCGCAGACCGGCAACGTCGTGCCGGTCGAGATCACGGTGTACGACGACCGGTCGTTCACCTTCGTCACCAAGACCCCGCCCGCCGCCCGGCTGATCCTCAAGGCCGCCGGTGTGGACAAGGGCAGCGGCACGCCGCACCGGGTCAAGGTCGCGAAGCTGACCCCGGCCCAGGTGCGCGAGATCGCCCAGACGAAGCTGCCGGACCTCAACGCGAACAGCATCGAGGCCGCCGAGAAGATCATCGCCGGTACCGCCCGCTCGATGGGCATCACCGTCGGCGAGTGACCGTGTCCCGCGCGAACGCGCGGGAAGGTCCCGCCGGGCGTTCTGACGCGCGCGACGGGAGCGGACGGTACAAGGCGACACAGGCGCCAGTACAGGTGTGACGTCGCGGCGGGCTCGTCGCGACGCCCAGATGGACGCAGGCATGTGGGAGGGCTCGTCGCTGCCGCGGCCCGGGTGGAGCCCGGGTCGAACGGCGCGGAGCGGGACCCGCCAACACCACGAGGAGAACTCATGAAGCGCAGCAAGGCGTACCGCGCCGCGGCCGAGAAGATCGACGCGACCGCTCTCTACAGCCCCCTCGACGCGGCGCGGCTGGCCCGGGAGACGTCGTCCACGAAGTACGACGCCACCGTCGAGGTCGCCATCCGTCTCGGCGTCGACCCGCGCAAGGCCGACCAGATGGTGCGTGGCACGGTCAACCTGCCGCACGGCACCGGCAAGTCGCCGCGGGTCGCGGTGTTCGCCGCCGGTGAGAAGGCCGCCGAGGCCACCGCCGCGGGCGCGGACGTCGTCGGCAGCGACGACCTGGTGGCCCGCATCCAGGAGGGCTTCCTCGACTTCGACGCCACGGTCGCGACGCCCGACCAGATGGCCAAGGTCGGCCGGATCGCCCGCATCCTCGGCCCGCGCGGGCTCATGCCGAACCCGAAGACCGGCACCGTCACCCTGGACGTGGCCAAGGTCGTCGGCGACATCAAGGGCGGTAAGATCAACTTCCGGGTCGACAAGCAGGGCAACCTGCACATCGTCATCGGCAAGGTGAGCTTCTCCGAGGCCCAGCTCATCGAGAACTACACCGTCGCCCTCGACGAGATCGTCCGGGTGAAGCCGTCGGCGGCCAAGGGCCGGTACCTCAAGAAGATCACCTTCGCCACGACGATGGGCCCCGGCATCCCCGTGGACCCGAACCGGACCCGGAACCTCCTCGAGGAGGTTCCGGCCTGACCGGACCGCAAGGGCGGACCGGAGGCCATGGACCGCAGGACCGGACCGGACAGCTCGGTCTGACCTGACCGAACGGTTCGACCGGATTGCATGGTCCGACCTGACCGCACGACGAGGGCACGCACCGTTCACGGTGCGTGCCCTTCGTTCGTTCCGCGTTGCTCCTGCTACGATGATGAACAGTTCCACACCGAAGACCGCTGGTCGTACTCCAGTCGTCGGGCTCCGAGCTTTGTCGGAGCCCTGTCGGCGGAGGCCGAAGGCTCGGTTTCCCCGAGCGGCCCGCGCAGGTGGCGGACGGAAAGTGGCTCACGCATCGCCGCTGTGCCGGCACTGAACTCGCCCAGGTGGGTTCGGCCGGCGGGCGAAGATCGTCGCCCTTGACGCCCCGCGCCTCCTGCGCCGGGGCGTTCGTCGTTTCCGGGTTCCTCGGCATGGCCGGCCGACCATTGAAGGAGCCCGATGGCGAACTCGGAGAAGACCGCCGCGGTGGCGGAGATCGCCGAGGATTTCCGTGGTTCGAGTGCCGCGGTGCTGACCGAGTATCGCGGCCTGACGGTCAGCCAGCTCACCGAGCTGCGCCGCGCCCTCGGCGAGACCACCCGCTACGCGGTGGTCAAGAACACCCTCACCAAGATCGCCGCGGCGCAGGCGGGCGTGACCGGTATCGACGAGCTGCTCGTCGGCCCGACGGCCGTCGCGTTCGTCGGCGGCGACCCGGTCGAGGCGGCCAAGGGCCTGCGGGACTTCGCCCGCGCGAACCCGGCCCTGGTCGTCAAGGGCGGGGTCGTCGAAGGCAAGGCGATGAACGCGGACGAGATCCGCAGGCTCGCCGACCTGGAGTCCCGCGAGGTCCTGCTCGCCAAGATGGCCGGAGCCATGAACGGCTCGCTGGCCAAGGCGGTCGGCCTCTTCGCCGCTCCGCTGTCGCAGGTGGCTCGGCTCGCCGAGGCGCTGCGCGCGCAGCGGGAGGAGACGGCCGGCGCAGAGCCGGTCTCCGTGGACGCCTGACGAGCGACGCCTGACGGGACGACGTCCCGCGAGGCGGTGTCCCGGTGTGGCCGCATCTGGCGGCCCGCACCGAGCTGCGTCCGCGGGTGGCGTCCCGGTGGGGCCGCGTCCCGCGGGGCGCGACGACCGACCACTCACCTGACGAGACTCCCCGGCACGACCGGGCGCCGGATCATCTGATCGGCATTACCAGGAAGGAACCGCCACCATGGCGAAGCTGTCGACCGACGAGCTCCTCGACGCGTTCAAGGAGATGACGCTCCTGGAGCTCTCGGAGTTCGTGAAGCAGTTCGAGGACACGTTCGGCGTGACCGCGGCCGCCCCGGTCGCGATCGCGGCCGGCCCGGTGGCCGGTGGCGCGGGTGGCGAGGCTGCCGCCGTCGAGGAGCAGGACGAGTTCGACGTGATCCTCGAGTCCGTCGGTGACAAGAAGATCCAGGTCATCAAGGAGGTCCGCGCGCTCACCAGCCTGGGCCTCAAGGAGGCCAAGGACCTCGTGGACGGCGCCCCCAAGCCCGTCCTGGAGAAGGTCGCCAAGGAGGCCGCGGACAAGGCCAAGGCGGCCCTCGAGGGCGCCGGCGCCACCGTCACCGTCAAGTAGTTCGGAACCGGTGCCGCTTGCCGGCGCCGGGTTCGCCGTGGCCTGAGCGCGAGCGTGCTGTCGTCACGGCGGACACCCGTCCTCGGCCGGCCACCCGCCGGCCGAGTGGCGGCGATCTCGAGCCCCGCCCCGGCACGTCCGGGGCGGGGCTTCGGTGCGTCCAGAGCCGTACCGCCGGCGGGCTCCCGCCGGAGCATCGGTGTCCGGATCCCGCGCGCCGGAGGCTCCCGCGCCCGCGGGACGGTGGCCCCGGGCCCCGCGAGGTGCGGCGCGCGGGCGGCGATCCGACTGGCGGGCGGGGCCAACGGTGGTAAGACTTCGGTGTCGCCGTCGGGCCGTGGCGCGGGCCCGTGGGACAGCCGGAGAGACCGCGGCCGCCCGCCCGGGCGGCCCCACGGTGGCGCGATCAGGGCGGCGTCTTCGCCCGTCTCATGCACGAATGGCCTTCTCACGGGGCATCTTCTCGTGGGGCGGGCCGGCGGAGGCGCTCGGCCGCCGACGGCCGGCGGCGGTCCGGCTCACCTGGAGCGACGTGTCAACGGCGAGATCGGGCCGAGACGATGTTGCCCTTGAGGCCTTGACTAGCTCCGGGGCTACGGAGTTCCATCATTTCGCGAACCTTCGTAGGGAAGCGGCGCGCGACGTGATCGGGTCTCGTCCTTGCCAGCAGTGAAGCCGTCGGCTACACTGCTAGTTTGCGCTGTCTTTCTCGTTGCATCGGGCTCGTCGGTAACACGTTCGACATCGGGATCCGACCCCTTGGGGTGATCGGGTTCGCGCCGCGGGGCGGTCCGCGGTCCTTCGGTCCATTGACCGGGCACCTGCCGCCTCAGCGGGTTCGGGGTGACGCGAGAGCGGCGTGGCCGTGTCTCGCTTGCGGGCACGGCGGCCCGGCTGTCCGAACCGAGACCCGAACGAGACTCTTCGCCTTTGCTGCACCGACACGTCGATCCGAGATCGCCGCGCCGGCGCCGTGTGGCCGTGCCACACGCGTGCCGACCAGACCCGCGGCCGCTCCGTCATGCCCCGAGCCAGTGGACTCCGGGTGTCACGCGGGCGCTCGGCCCCACCGTTCCGCCCGCGTCGGCGTCCGCACGGGCGGTCGCCGCCCGGCTGGTTGCCGCATCCGCGACGCAGTCTCCATCTCGGGATCCTCGCATTGCCGGGGTACCCCCCGCCGACGTTCCGCACAACCGTAGCGAGACACTGATCACCTGACCACCCCCTTACGGATCCTTGACATCCGCGACGCCAGCCCCACGATCAGGCCACCGGAAGGACCACCTTGGCCGCCTCGCGTTCCGCCTCCCGCATCTCGTTCGCAAAGATCATCGAGCCCCTCGAGGTCCCGGATCTTCTCGCCCTGCAGACGCAGTCATTCGATTGGCTGATCGGCAACGACATCTGGGCGGAGCGGGTCCAGGAGGCCATCGACGCCGACAGGAACGATGTCCCCATCACCTCCGGGCTCGAGGAGGTCTTCGAGGAGATCTCCCCGATCGAGGACTTCTCCGGCTCGATGTCCCTGTCCTTCCGGGATCACAGGTTTGAGCCCCCCAAGTACTCCGTCGAGGAGTGCAAGGACAAGGACATGACCTACTCGGCGCCGCTGTTCGTCACCGCCGAGTTCACCAACAACACCACCGGTGAGATCAAGAGCCAGACGGTGTTCATGGGCGACTTCCCGCTCATGACCCCGAAGGGCACGTTCGTCATCAACGGCACCGAGCGCGTGGTGGTCAGCCAGCTCGTCCGGTCCCCGGGTGTGTACTTCGAGAAGGCGATCGACAAGGCGTCCGACAAGGATCTGTTCTCCTGCAAGGTCATCCCCTCGCGGGGGGCCTGGCTCGAGTTCGAGATCGACAAGCGGGACACCGTCGGCGTCCGCATCGACCGCAAGCGCCGCCAGTCGGTCACCGTCCTGCTCAAGGCTCTGGGCTGGGATGAGGCCCGCATCCTGGAGCGCTTCGGTGACTTCCCGTCGATGCGGGTCACCCTGGAGAAGGACCACACCTCCAGCCAGGACGACGCCCTGCTCGACATCTACCGCAAGCTGCGCCCGGGCGAGCCGCCGACGCGGGAGTCGGCGCAGACCCTGCTGGAGAACCTCTTCTTCAACCCGAAGCGCTACGACCTGGCCAAGGTCGGCCGCTACAAGGTGAACAAGAAGCTGACCCTCGAGGTCGCGCACGACGTCGGCGTCCTCACCGAGGACGACGTCGTCCGCACGATCGAGTACATCGTCAAGCTGCACGCGGGCCAGGACCCGGACAACTACGAGGTCGACGACATCGACCACTTCGGCAACCGGCGCCTGCGCACGGTCGGCGAGCTCATCCAGAACCAGGTCCGCCTCGGCCTGGCCCGGATGGAGCGCGTCGTCCGCGAGCGCATGACGACCCAGGACGTCGAGGCGATCACGCCGCAGACCCTGATCAACATCCGGCCGGTCGTCGCCTCCATCAAGGAGTTCTTCGGCACCAGCCAGCTCTCCCAGTTCATGGACCAGACGAACCCGCTGGCCGGCCTGACCCACAAGCGCCGCCTGTCGGCGCTGGGCCCCGGCGGTCTGTCCCGTGAGCGGGCCGGCTTCGAGGTCCGCGACGTGCACCCCAGCCACTACGGCCGGATGTGCCCGATCGAGACGCCGGAAGGCCCGAACATCGGCCTGATCGGCTCGCTGTCGACGTTCGCGCGGGTCAACCCGTTCGGCTTCGTCGAGACCCCGTACCGCAAGGTGGAGAACGGCCGGGTCACCGGCCAGATCGACTACCTGACCGCGGACGAGGAGGACCGCCACGTCAAGGCGCAGGCGAACACCCCGCTGAACCCGGACGGCACGTTCGCCGAGGACCGCGTCCTGGTCCGCCGCAAGGGCGGTGAGGTCGAGTTCATCCCGCCGGACGAGGTCGACTACATGGACGTCTCGCCGCGGCAGATGGTGTCCGTCGCGACGGCGATGATCCCCTTCCTCGAGCACGACGACGCCAACCGTGCCCTGATGGGCTCGAACATGCAGCGCCAGTCGGTTCCGCTGCTGCGTTCCGAGGCTCCGCTGGTCGGCACCGGCATGGAGGCCCGCGCGGCCAAGGACGCCGGCGACGTGGTCGTCTGCGCCCAGTCCGGCGTGGTCGAGGATCTGTCGGCCGACTACATCACCGTCATGCACGACGACGGGACGCGGCGCACCTACCGGCTGGCGAAGTTCCGCCGGTCGAACCAGGGCACCTGCATCAACCAGAAGCCGATCGTCTTCGAGGGCGACCGCGTCGAGGCCGGCCAGGTCATCGCCGACGGCCCGTGCACCGACAACGGCGAGATGGCGCTGGGCAAGAACCTCCTGGTGGCCTTCATGCCGTGGGAGGGGCACAACTACGAGGACGCGATCATCCTCTCCCAGCGCCTGGTGCAGGACGACGTCCTCTCCTCGATCCACATCGAGGAGCACGAGGTCGACGCCCGGGACACCAAGCTGGGCCCGGAGGAGATCACCCGGGACATCCCGAACGTCGCCGAGGAGGTCCTCGCCGACCTCGACGAGCGCGGCATCATCCGGATCGGTGCCGAGGTGTCGCCCGGTGACGTGCTGGTCGGCAAGGTCACCCCGAAGGGCGAGACCGAGCTGACCCCGGAGGAGCGCCTGCTGCGCGCGATCTTCGGTGAGAAGGCCCGGGAGGTCCGCGACACCTCGCTGAAGGTGCCGCACGGCGAGTCCGGCAAGGTCATCGGTGTCCGCGTGTTCTCCCGCGAGGACGGCGACGAGCTGCCCCCGGGCGTGAACGAGCTGGTCCGCGTCTACGTGGCCCAGAAGCGCAAGATCACTGACGGTGACAAGCTCGCCGGCCGGCACGGCAACAAGGGCGTCATCGCCAAGATCCTGCCGGTGGAGGACATGCCCTTCCTCCCCGACGGCACCGCCGTCGACGTCGTGCTGAACCCGCACGGTGTGCCGCGTCGTATGAACATCGGCCAGATCCTGGAGACGCACCTCGGCTGGGTCGCCAAGACCGGCTGGCAGGTCGACTCCGGCGCGGAGGGCTGGAAGGAGCGCCTGCGCGGCATCGGCGCCGACGCGGCCCCGCCCGGGACCAACGTGGCGACGCCGGTGTTCGACGGTGCCCGCGAGGAGGAGATCACCGGCCTGCTCGACGCCACCCTGCCCAACCGGGACGGTCAGCAGATGATCGGTTCCTCCGGCAAGGCCGAGCTGTACGACGGCCGCACCGGAGAGCCGTACCCGTACCCCGTGGCGGTTGGCTACATCTACATCCTCAAGCTCCTGCACCTGGTCGACGACAAGATCCACGCTCGGTCGACCGGCCCCTACTCGATGATCACGCAGCAGCCGCTCGGTGGTAAGGCCCAGTTCGGTGGCCAGCGGTTCGGTGAGATGGAGGTGTGGGCGCTCGAGGCGTACGGCGCCGCCTACGCCCTGCAGGAACTCCTCACGATCAAGTCGGACGACGTCGTCGGCCGAGTGAAGGTCTATGAGGCGATCGTCAAGGGCGAGAACATCCCGGAACCCGGTATCCCGGAGTCGTTCAAGGTCCTCATCAAGGAGATGCAGTCGCTGTGCCTCAACGTCGAGGTGCTGTCCAGCGACGGGGTCTCGATCGAGATGCGGGACACCGACGAGGACGTCTTCCGCGCGGCGGAGGAGCTCGGAATCGACCTGTCACGGCGCGAGCCCAGCAGCGTCGAAGAGGTCTGACGTGACGGGGGGTCCGCCTGGCGGATGCGCCGACCGGCTGCGGCCGGTCGACCGGTCTCGGCCGGTCATGGCGGGCCCCCGCCCCCGTCCACTCGTGCCACCCGGGTAGGAGCCCACAGGCCCCGGCCCGGGGGCCCCGGCAGCGTCCCGACTGAGAAAGAGAGAGCAGGCGACAGTCTTGCTGGACGTCAACTTCTTCGACGAGCTGCGCATCGGCCTGGCCACCGCGGACGACATCCGCCAGTGGTCGTTCGGTGAGGTCAAGAAGCCGGAGACGATCAACTACCGCACCCTCAAGCCGGAAAAGGACGGGCTCTTCTGCGAGAAGATCTTCGGTCCGACCCGGGACTGGGAGTGCTACTGCGGGAAGTACAAGCGGGTCCGGTTCAAGGGCATCATCTGTGAGCGCTGTGGCGTCGAGGTCACCCGCGCCAAGGTGCGCCGTGAGCGGATGGGCCACATCGAGCTCGCCGCCCCCGTCACCCACATCTGGTACTTCAAGGGCGTGCCGAGCCGTCTCGGCTACCTGCTCGACCTGGCGCCGAAGGACCTCGAGAAGGTCATCTACTTCGCCGCCTACATGATCACCAAGGTCGACATCGACTCGCGGCACCGCGACCTGCCGACCCTCGAGGCCCGCATCGGCGTCGAGAAGCAGCAGCTCGAGGACAAGAAGAACGCCGACGTCGAGACTCGCCAGCGCAAGCTGGAGGAGGACCTCGCGCAGCTCGAGGCCGAAGGCGCCAAGGGCGACGCCCGCCGCAAGGTGCGCGAGTCGGCAGAGCGCGAGATGCGCCAGATCCGCGACCGCTCCCAGCGCAAGATCGACGACCTGGACCGGGTCTTCGACCGGTTCAAGAACATGAAGGTCCAGGACCTCGAGCCGGACGAGCTGCTCTTCCGCGAGCTGCGCGACCGGTTCGGCCAGTACTTCGAGGGCGGCATGGGCGCCGAGGCGCTGCAGCACCGGCTCGCCGACTTCGACCTGGCCGCAGAGGCGGAGTCGCTGCGCGAGACCATCCGCAGCGGCAAGGGGCAGAAGAAGGCCCGTGCGCTCAAGCGGCTCAAGGTCGTGTCGGCGTTCCTGAACACCCGCAACTCCCCGATGGGGATGGTGCTCGACTGCGTTCCGGTGATCCCGCCGGACCTGCGGCCGATGGTCCAGCTCGACGGTGGCCGGTTCGCCACCTCCGACCTGAACGACCTGTACCGCCGGGTGATCAACCGGAACAACCGGCTCAAGCGGCTGCTCGACCTCGGCGCGCCCGAGATCATCGTCAACAACGAGAAGCGGATGCTGCAGGAGGCCGTCGACGCGCTGTTCGACAACGGCCGCCGCGGCCGGCCCGTCACCGGGCCCGGCAACCGTCCGCTCAAGTCGCTGTCCGACATGCTCAAGGGCAAGCAGGGCCGGTTCCGCCAGAACCTGCTCGGCAAGCGCGTCGACTACTCGGGCCGTTCGGTCATCGTGGTCGGCCCGCAGCTCAAGCTGCACCAGTGCGGCCTGCCCAAGCAGATGGCGCTCGAGCTGTTCAAGCCGTTCGTGATGAAGCGCCTGGTCGACCTCAACCACGCGCAGAACATCAAGTCGGCCAAGCGCATGGTCGAGCGGGCCCGCCCGGTCGTGTGGGACGTCCTCGAAGAGGTCATCACCGAGCACCCCGTGCTGCTCAACCGGGCGCCGACCCTGCACCGCCTCGGCATCCAGGCCTTCGAGCCGCAGCTGGTCGAGGGCAAGGCCATCCAGATCCACCCGCTGGTCTGCACCGCGTTCAACGCGGACTTCGACGGCGACCAGATGGCGGTGCACCTGCCGCTGTCCGCCGAGGCGCAGGCCGAGGCCCGGATCCTGATGCTGTCGAGCAACAACATCCTGTCGCCGGCGTCGGGCCGTCCGCTGGCCATGCCCAGCCTCGACATGGTCACCGGGGTGTTCCACCTGTCCCGGGTGTCCGAGGGCGCGATCGGCGAGGGCCGGTTCTTCTCCAGTGTCGCCGAGGCCCAGATGGCCTTCGACGCGCGGGAGATCCACCTGCAGGCCCGCATCCAGGTGCGGCTGAGGGAGAGCACGCCCCCCGCCGAGTGGGCGCCGCCCGCCGACTGGCTGCCGGGTGACCCGTTCACCCTGGAGACCACGTTCGGGCGCTGCCTGCTCAACGAGGCGCTGCCGGAGGGCTACCCCTTCATCAACGCCCAGCTGAACAAGAAGGCGCAGGCGGCGATCGTCAACGACCTCGCCGAGCGGTACCCGAAGATCCAGGTCGCGGCGACGCTGGACGCCCTCAAGAGCGCCGGTTTCTACTGGGCCACCCGGTCCGGTGTGACGGTCGCGATCGAGGACGTCGTGGCTCCGCCGAACAAGGCCCAGATCCTCGACGAGTACGAGCAGCGGGCTGAGCGGGTCGAGAAGCAGTTCGGCCGCGGTTTCCTCTCCGACGAGGAGCGCCGCAGCGAGCTGGTGCAGATCTGGACCGAGGCGACGAACAAGATCGCCGAGGCCATGGAGGCGAACTTCCCGGAGACCAACCCGGTCTACACGCTGGTCAACTCCGGGGCCGCCGGAAACATGATGCAGATCCGGCAGCTCGCCGGCATGCGCGGACTGGTCTCCAACCCCAAGGGTGAGATCATCCCGCGGCCGATCAAGGCGAACTTCCGTGAGGGCCTCACCGTCGTCGAGTACTTCATCTCGACGCACGGTGCCCGTAAGGGTCTCGCCGACACCGCCCTGCGGACCGCCGACTCGGGTTACCTGACCCGTCGTCTGGTGGACGTCAGCCAGGACGTCATCGTCCGCGAGGAGGACTGCGGCACCGAGCGCGGCATCCTGACCCGGATCGCCCGTAAGGGACCGGACGGGGTGCTGGTGCGCGACCGCTACGCGGAGACCTCCGCGTACGCCCGCTCGCTCGCCTCCGACGCCGTGGACGCCCAGGGCGAGGTCGTCGTCCCGGCCGGCGCCGACGCCGGCGACGTGGTCATCGGCCAGATCATCGAGGCCGGGATCGAATCGGTGCGGGTGCGTTCGGCGCTCACCTGCGAGTCGCGGATGGGTGTCTGCGCGCACTGCTACGGCCGCTCGCTGGCCACCGGCAAGCTGGTGGACGTCGGTGAGGCCGTCGGCATCGTCGCCGCCCAGTCGATCGGTGAGCCGGGAACCCAGCTCACGATGCGTACCTTCCACAGCGGTGGCGTCGCCGGTGACGACATCACCCAGGGTCTGCCGCGTGTCGTCGAGCTGTTCGAGGCCCGTAGCCCCAAGGGCAAGGCCCCGATCAGCGAGGTGACCGGCCGGGTCAAGATCGAGGAGACGGAGAAGACCTTCAAGGTCGTCATCGTCCCCGACGACGGCAGCGAGGAGATCGCCTACCCGGTCTCCCGCCGCTCCCGGCTGCGGGTCCGCGAGGGCGAGCGGGTCGAGGTCGGCGCCCAGCTGATCGACGGCGCCGTCGACCCGCACGAGGTGCTGCGCATCCTCGGCCCGCGCCAGGTCCAGCTCCACCTGGTCGACCAGGTCCAGGAGGTGTACCGGTCGCAGGGTGTGTCGATCCACGACAAGCACATCGAGATCATCATCCGCCAGATGCTCAAGCGGGTGAACGTGCTCGAGTCGGGGGAGACCACGCTGCTGCCGGGTGAGCTCGTCGAGCGCGCCCGCTTCGAGGGCGAGAACCGGCGCGTGGTGGAGATCGGCGGCCAGCCGGCCTCGGCCCGCCCGGTGCTCATGGGCATCACCAAGGCCTCGCTGGCCACCGAGTCGTGGCTGTCGGCGGCGTCCTTCCAGGAGACCACCCGGGTGCTCACCGACGCGGCGATCAACGCCCGCTCGGACTCGCTGGTCGGCCTCAAGGAGAACGTCATCATCGGAAAGCTCATCCCGGCGGGTACCGGCATCTCCCGGTACCGCAACATCCGGGTGGAGCCGACCGACGAGGCGCGCGCGGCGATGTACTCGGTCAGCGGCTACGAGGACGGCGCCTCGGTCGAGTACGGCGCCTTCGGTGCCGGATCCGGCCAGGCCGTCCCGCTGGACGAGTTCGACTACCGCAGCTCGGGCGACTACCGCTGAGCCAGCGCGCCTGACTCCGGTGCCGGGCGACCGCGGCAGTGACCGCGCTCGTCCGGCACCCGGTGCCAGGCCTGGTGTCTGACGGCCGGGCGCTCGCCGCCTGGCATCAGGCGCCTGGTGTCGGGTGTCCGGCTCGGGCGTCCGACTCTGTGACCGGGACGGCCCGGTGAACCGTGCAGGTACGCGGTTCACCGGGCCGTTCGGCGTTTGCGACGGGGCCGGCGCCACCGACCGCCGTCGCCGTCAGCCGCCGTCAGCCGCCGCCGTGCCCGGACCTGAGCCCAGGACCCGCGGTCGGGCCCGCTGCCGGCGTGGTGGCCGTGACAGGCCCGAAGGCGGCCTCGCGCAGTTCGCCGTAGACCCGGACAAGGTCGGGTAGCTGGTAGTGCGCGTTCAGCCCACTGGGGTTCGGCAGCAGCCACACTCCGGCGGGACCGATGCGCTCCGGCTGTCGACCGACCTTCGCCGTCCGCCGCCCGAAGCCGATGCGGTACGCGGCGAGCCCGAGAAAGGCGACCCATTCCGGGCGGATCCGTTCGACAAGCTCGATGAGTACCGGCACGCCGGCCCTGATTTCGTCGTCAGCGATCTCATCGGCGCGAGCGGTCGAGCGGTGCACCAGATTCGTGATTCCGATGCCCCGGGCGCGTAGGTGCTCGGTCTCGGACGGATGCAGCCGGCGCCCGGTGAACCCGGCGAAGTGCAGGACCGGCCAGAGCCGATTGCTGGGCGTCCCGAAATGGAATCCGGTGGCGCCGGACTCCAGGGACGGATTGATACCGCACAGCAGCACCCGGGTCTCCGGACCGACGAGGTCCGGGACGGTCTTCCCATAGGCCGCGAGAAGCTCCGCGCGGTCCGGTCGGGGCCGCCGCGGCGGCTTCGGTGACCTCAGCGCCGCCAGCCCGGCTACAGGCGGGTCGGCGGCCTCCGGTGCCGGGGCGGCTACGGGCCTGTCCGTGGCTTCCTGCGCGGGGGCGGCTTCTTGTACCGGCGCGGCTTCCGTTCCCGGCGTCGCAGCTTCTGATGGCAGCGTGGAGTCCGTCGACAGGGTGAGTGTCTGCGACGGCGTGTCTTCTGGTGTCTGGTCTGCCGGGGACGGCTGGTCCGGCGCGGTGCCCTGGCTGGGCGGTCTGGTGCTGGCCATCCTGGCATCCTCGTTTGTCGCCGCCCCTGCGGATCATCCACCCCCACCCAGATCCCATTGCTGGCAGCAGCCCACCGTAGATCAGGGCGCTCCGCGCCGGCCCGCGTCCTGAGTCCCGGTCCCCGTCCTGGGCCCTGAGGCTGGTCCTCGGTGACTGGCTTCCCGGTCTCGGGGCCTTGGGCGGAGGAATTGGTGGATGCCTTTCGGCAGGGCGTTCGTGGAGGCCGGAGGGGTCGGCGGTAGGGTTCGCAGTGGCTGTTTTCCCGGTGGGAGGACGGTTGTGTCGGTACCGGTCCGGCGGGTTGGCGGATACCGGTCCGTCCGTGGAGCGCGCAACGGCCAGGCGTAGGCAGGACGTCCGTCGTCCGGTCGCGCCTGTCGTGGTCGTCGGGTGATACCCCGTTCGACACTTGACGTGGGCGTGGAGTAGTGTTGGCGCCTGTGGCCGGAGTCCACGTGACTCTGGCGTGTGTCCTGCGCCCAGACGTGGCGCCGTGGCGCCGAGAACCGACCGCTCAGGTCAGGTACTCAGGCCGCCGTCGGTGACAGTCGGGTTCGGTCCGGCAGAGTCGGGCGGGTAGGCGCGCTCCTTCTGGGACGTATCGGACTTCCGGTACTTACAGTGGGCGCGACACGCCCGACCGCGTGGGTCGGGAACGGACACTCCGGCGCTCACGCTCCGTGCCATCCAGGCGAGGAGCGGCACCGCGACACAGCAGGCAGACAGGCCGGCCATCCGGGATGGCTGCCGGCGAGTACGACGAGGCACGAAGGAACGGGAGCGGCGTTGCCCACGATCCAGCAGCTGGTCCGCAAGGGCCGGCAGGACAAGGTCGAGAAGACCAAGACCCCGGCACTCAAGGGGAGCCCGCAGCGTCGTGGCGTGTGCACCCGCGTCTACACGACCACCCCCAAGAAGCCGAACTCGGCGCTGCGCAAGGTGGCTCGCGTCCGGCTCAACAGCGGGATCGAGGTCACGGCCTACATCCCCGGGGTCGGTCACAACCTGCAGGAGCACTCGATCGTCCTGGTGCGTGGTGGCCGTGTGAAGGACCTCCCGGGCGTTCGCTACAAGATTGTCCGGGGCGCTCTCGACACGCAGGGCGTCCGTAACCGGAAGCAGGCTCGCAGCCGCTACGGCGCGAAGAAGGAGAAGGGCTAATGCCGCGCAAGGGGCCCGCGCCCAAGCACCCCGTCGTCGTCGACCCAGTCTACGGCTCGCCGCTGGTGACCGCCCTGGTCAACAAGGTGCTGCTGAGCGGCAAGAAGTCGGTCGCGGAGCGCATCGTGTACGGCGCGCTCGAAGGTGCGAAGAACAAGACCGGCAACGACCCGGTCGTCACGCTCAAGCGTGCGCTGGACAACGTGAAGCCCACGCTGGAGGTGCGCAGCCGCCGAGTAGGTGGCGCCACCTACCAGGTGCCGGTCGAGGTCCGCGCGGGCCGCAGCACCACGCTCGCGCTGCGCTGGATCGTCGGGTACTCCCGCGGTCGTCGTGAGAAGACGATGACCGAGCGCCTGATGAACGAGCTGATCGACGCGAGCAACGGCCTCGGCGCGAGTGTGAAGCGCCGGGAGGACACCCACAAGATGGCGGAGTCCAACAAGGCCTTCGCCCACTACCGCTGGTAACTCATCATGGCTGCTGACGCACGTGCCGCACTGGCCGCGACCCGGAACATCGGGATCATGGCCCACATCGACGCAGGCAAGACCACGACCACCGAGCGCATCCTCTTCTACACCGGTGTGAACTACAAGATCGGTGAAGTCCACGAGGGTGGCGCCACGATGGACTGGATGGAACAGGAGCAGGAGCGGGGGATCACCATCACCTCCGCCGCCACCACCTGCTCGTGGCGTGACCACACCATCAACATCATCGACACCCCGGGCCACGTCGACTTCACCGTCGAGGTGGAGCGGTCGCTGCGCGTCCTCGACGGAGCGGTCGCGGTGTTCGACGCCGTCGCCGGCGTCGAGCCGCAGAGTGAGACGGTCTGGAAGCAGGCCGACCGCTACGACGTCCCGCGGATCGCGTTCGTCAACAAGATGGACAGGGTCGGTGCCGAGTTCCACCGCTGCGTCGACATGATGGTCGACCGGCTGGACGCGACGCCCGCCGTCATCCAGCTGCCCTGGGGTGTCGAGGCGGACTTCCGTGGCGTGATCGACCTGATCCGCATGAAGGGCCTGCTCTGGCACACCGAGGACAAGGGCGCCTCGTTCGAGACCGTCGACATCCCGACCGACCACGCCGAAGCCGCGCAGGAATGGCGGGAGAAGCTGGTCGAGACCGTCGCCGAGAACGACGACGAGCTCATGGAGCTCTACCTCGAGGGCGTCGAGCCCACCGAGGAGCAGCTCATGGCGGCGCTGCGGCGGTCCACGGTGGCCAGCAAGGTCAACCCGGTGCTCTGCGGTTCCGCGTTCAAGAACAAGGGCGTGCAGCCCATGCTCGACGCGGTCGTCGACTTCCTCCCCTCGCCGACGGACATCGGCTCGGTCACCGGCCACGCGGTCGGCAAGGAAGAGACCGAGATCGTCCGCGAGGCTGACGACGACGCGCCGTTCTCGGCGCTGGCCTTCAAGATCATGTCGGACCCGTACGTCGGCAAGCTGACCTACATCCGGGTGTACTCCGGCAAGATCACCAGCGGTACCGCGGTGCTCAACTCGACCAAGGACCGCAAGGAGCGCATCGGCCGCATCCTGCAGATGCACGCCAACCACCGGGAGGACCGGGACGGCGTGGGCGCGGGTCAGATCGTGGCCGTGGTGGGCCTGAAGAACACCACCACCGGCGACACGCTGTGTGACCCGAACTCGCCGGTCATCCTCGAGTCGATGATCTTCCCTGCCCCGGTCATCGACGTCGCCATCGAGCCGAAGACGAAGGCTGACCAGCAGAAGCTGGGCACCGCTATCCAGCGGCTCACCGAAGAGGACCCGACCTTCCAGGTCCGCACCGACGAGGAGACCGGTCAGACGGTCATCGCCGGTATGGGTGAGCTGCACCTCGAGGTCTTCGTCGACCGGATGCGCCGCGAGTACGGCGTCGAGGCGAACGTCGGCAAGCCGCAGGTGGCCTACCGCGAGACCATCCGCCGCAAGGTGGAGAAGGTCGACTACACCCACAAGAAGCAGACGGGTGGGTCCGGGCAGTACGCCCGCGTGATCATCGACCTGGAGCCCTCCGGCGGCGACGGCGGCGGCTACGAGTTCGAGAACAAGGTGACCGGCGGACGCATCCCGCGGGAGTTCATCCCGTCGGTGGACGCCGGCTGCCAGGAGGCCATGGAGTTCGGCGTCCTGGCCGGTTACCCGCTCGTCGACGTCAAGGTCACGCTGCGGGACGGCCAGTTCCACGAGGTCGACTCCTCCGAGCTCGCCTTCAAGATCGCCGGTTCCATGGCCTTCAAGGACGCGGCCCGGAAGGCCGACCCGGTCATCCTCGAGCCGATGATGTCGGTCGAGGTCACGACGCCCGAGGACCACATGGGCGACGTGATCGGCGACCTCAACTCGCGGCGTGGGCAGATCCAGGCCATGGACGAGCGGGGCGGTTCCCGGATCGTCAAGGCCCTGGTGCCACTCTCGGAGATGTTCGGGTACGTCGGCGACCTGCGGTCGAAGACCTCCGGGCGGGCGAGCTACTCGATGCAGTTCGACTCCTACGCCGAAGTTCCGCAGAACGTCGCCAAGGACATCATCGCGAAGGCGAGGGGCGAGTAGCAGGCCCGCCGGGCCGGGCTGCCGGCACCACTGACGACAACACAGCACGACACCACCCGTCCTTGGAGGGACACCAGTGGCGAAGCAGAAGTTCGAGCGGACCAAGCCGCACGTCAACATCGGGACCATCGGTCACATCGACCATGGCAAGACGACGCTGACGGCCGCGATCACGAAGGTCCTGCACGACGCGCACCCGGACCTCAACCCGTTCACGCCGTTCGACCAGATCGACAAGGCGCCGGAGGAGAAGGCCCGCGGGATCACGATCTCGATCGCGCACGTCGAGTACCAGACCGACGCACGGCACTACGCGCACGTCGACTGCCCCGGGCACGCCGACTACATCAAGAACATGATCACGGGTGCCGCGCAGATGGACGGCGCGATCCTGGTGGTCTCGGCGACCGACGGTCCCATGCCGCAGACGAAGGAGCACGTGCTCCTGGCCCGCCAGGTCGGCGTGCCGTACATCGTCGTGGCGCTGAACAAGGCCGACATGGTCGACGACGAGGAGATCCTCGAGCTCGTCGAACTCGAGGTCCGGGAGCTCCTGAACACCTACGAGTTCCCCGGCGACGACGTCCCGGTCATCCGCGTCTCCGCGCTCAAGGCGCTGGAGGGCGACAAGGAGTGGGGCGAGAAGCTCCTCGAGCTCATGGCGGCGGTGGACGCGTCCATCCCCGAGCCTGAGCGCGACATCGACCGGCCGTTCCTCATGCCGATCGAGGACGTGTTCACGATCACGGGTCGTGGCACGGTCGTCACGGGTCGTATCGAGCGTGGAATCGTCAAGGTCAACGAGACCGTGGAGATCGTCGGCATCAAGCCGGAGACCACCACGACGACCGTGACCGGCGTCGAGATGTTCCGCAAGCTGCTCGACGAGGGCCAGGCCGGTGACAACGTCGGCCTCCTCCTCCGTGGCATCAAGCGCGAGGACGTCGAGCGCGGCCAGGTCATCGTGAAGCCGAAGTCGATCACCCCCCACACGGTGTTCGAGGCGCGCGTCTACATCCTCAACAAGGACGAGGGTGGCCGGCACACGCCGTTCTTCAAGAACTACCGGCCGCAGTTCTACTTCCGCACCACCGACGTGACCGGCGTCGTGACCCTCCCCGAGGGCACCGAGATGGTCATGCCGGGCGACAACACCGAGATGACGGTCGAGCTCATCCAGCCGATCGCCATGGAGGAGGGCCTGCGGTTCGCCATCCGTGAGGGTGGCCGGACCGTCGGTGCGGGTCAGGTTCTGAAGGTCATCAAGTAGTGGCGACGGGCGGCGGGTGCCCCACGGGGTTCCCGCCGCCCGCTGTTGCCGGCCGGCAACGCCGGGGCCTCGCGCCCCGTGCCGCGACCGGGATCGCAAGCCGCCCACGTCGGGCGGCGCGGGCGGGGCGGCGGGGGGCCCGCCCCCGGGGGGGCCCCCCCCCGCCCCC